>JAFGAF010000440.1 GCA_016933815.1 Prolixibacteraceae bacterium | reverse complement strand
GCACAAAGTGAAATAAAAACCCCATATTTTGTTCAGTTATCGCATATTAGGGGGGAAAACAAACCCCACCGACCTGTAATTGCCAACCTAACCTATCCGTATAGAGGTGCTGAAATAAAAATAGGATGGCAGTCGATTGGAAAACAACCTTGGCAAGTTGCATTTCGTTATCCTTCGTATGGATTGGGATTTAACTACAGCACATTCGAAACGGAAGTATTAGGAGTTCCGGCTTCGCTTTTCTTCTTCACCACATTTCCTCAAATCAATTCAAAATTGATCAACATTAATCTCGATGTTAATTTCGGGCTTTCGTATGGCATCAATCCTTATAATAAAATAAGTAACCCACAGAATTTTTCTACCGGCTCGTCGATCAATGCATTTTTTGGAATTTATTTAGAGCAATCGATTCATATCGATAAAAAATTCGATATTGTTGTAAGTGAGGGGCTAACACATTACTCAAATGGAGCAATGGGGTACCCGAATTTGGGGCTCAATGTTTTTCCAACTTTAAAAATTGGCTTTCGTGATCACCAATTCGATAGGGTAAAACTAAACAAGGATCTACAACCACAATACAAAAGAAACTGGCAGTTCTCACTTTACATTGGCGGTGGCGTAAAAACATTATTTGCTGCCAAACCTTTGTATCGCGAGTTGGTATTGCAACCATCGATATATTACAGGCCAAGCTACAAACGACGAATTGGATTGAGCTACGATATTATCTACAACGAAGCCATTACCGGAATATGGACACGTAGCGACGAAAGCGGACGCGAACTCATTACCCAATCGGTTCTGCTTTCGCACGAATTTTTAATTAAACGCTTTACCATACTTACCCAAATAGGCATGTACGTGGTAAATTTACCTTTCGACAAGGTGGCTTACAGCAGGTACGATATCGACAGTATTGTATCGCGGCTGGGAATTGGTTTCCATTTAAGCCCTTGGGCAAAAATTGTTCTTAACCTTAAATCGCACTACATTAAAGCCGAATACATCGAAACAGGGCTGGTGTTTAATCTGAACGTCAACTAAAAACCTGTTTTTCAGCACCCAATTTGAAAATCAATTTGTTTTATCTGATATTTTTTTTATCTTGGTGTGAACAATTGATTTTAAAATATGAATTTAAACCTCGACATATTCAAAATTAAATCGAACAATGTTGCACCCGAAAAAGGAAAAATTTTAATCGCAGAACCTTTTTTGCCAGGTAGCTATTTTAACCGATCGATTGTTTTTTTGGTTGAACACAACGAAAATGGCTCAGTTGGTTTTATATTAAATAAGCCTGTCAATTTTGAGATCAATGAGTTTTACAAAGAATTTCCTAATTATAACGACAAAATATTCATAGGTGGACCTGTGAATATTGAATCGCTTTTTTTTATCCATAAACTTGGGAACAAAATTAAAGGCAGCATTCCAATAGTTAACGACCTATGGTGGGGAGGCGATTTTGATGATTTAAAGCAACTAATGAACAAAGGGCAAATTACCAATAACCAAATACGATTTTTTTTAGGCTATTCGGGGTGGGACAAAGGCCAGTTGAAAGAAGAACTTAAAGAAGATTCGTGGATTGTAAGCGATATTTCGCCAAACTTGGTTATAAACGGCCCAAATGAACTATGGCACGACATGGTAAAAAGTCTTGGCGGCAAATATCGTTTATGGGAAAATTTTCCCGAAAATCCGGGAATGAATTAATTTCCTAAAACAACTTTTCGATAAAATTTTTCAACAAAGAAAAATCAATAATTACAGGAAAAATTAAGCCATAAACAGCGCCTGCAAAATGAGCATCGTGCCCAATATTATCGACATTTCTCTTTCCCATGTAATAACTGTATGCCAAGTAAATTACACCAAATACAATGCCCGGAACAGGTATCAATCCAAAAAACCAAAGTTTATTCCACGGATCAAAAAAAATGGAAGTAAATACAATGGCCATTACTGCACCGGAGGCTCCCACTGCACTGTAATACTTATTTTTACCATGTTTAATTAAAGTATAAATACTTGAAACTACTATGCTCGACAAATACAACAACAAAAAGTATAAATGTGGCTTAACCGGAAAGAAATGGGCAAAATAAACTTCACATACCTTACCGAAAACGAACAAAACATACATATTTACCAGCAAATGTGCCCAATCGGCATGCACCAACACATGCGAAAACAATCGATACCACTGCCCGCTCTGACGCATTAAATAGGGCCTGAGACTCAATTTATCGAACCAAGCTCGATTATAAAAAACGAATACCGAAACGGCAATAGTTAATAGTACAATTATTAAAGATATCATTAGTGCAAAATTTTATAAATCATTTCACGTTGCAAATCGGCTGTCGATGAAGAAACATTACCAACCCCTTTCGACTTCAAATCGTATTCCCGTAATATTGATATTATTTCGACAATTTTTTTAGTTGTATAACGCTTTGCTGCTTTTACATAGCTATCGACAAAAAATGGCTGCACACCAAGCACTCGCTGTAAATTTGCGCTCGATTTATCGCTTACCAAATGATATTTCAATAAGCGATTAAAATAAGCAAACAACGAAGCTATTGTTTTAGGAATTGGATTCAGGGCTTGGTTTGCCCCAAAATAGTTGATAATTCGATTTGCTTTTAACACATCGCGATCGCCCAAAGCATTTTGCAATTCAAATACATTGAAATCCTTGCTAATACCAATATTTTTTTCAATATCGGCTGTTGTTATGCTTGATTCGGCAGGCAATAAAATCATCAACTTATCGAGTTCGTTGGCTACTTTTCCAATTTCAGTACCTAAATACTCGGCCAACATTGCTACTGCTTGGGGCTGAATTTTATATTTTTTTGCTGAGCAATAATTTTGAATCCATGGCGACAACTGGTTTTCATAAATTTTTTTCGACTCGAACACTACCCCGTTATCGTTTGCCGTTTTATAAAATTTTTTACGCTTATCAATGGTTTTATATTTATAACAAATAACCAAAATAGTTGATTTGAGGGGTTGTTGGATATACGAAAGCAGTTCATCCTCAAGCCCTTTTAAGTTTTGAGCTTCTTTAATAATTACCACTTGGTGAGCCGACATCATTGGGAAGCGTTTTGCTACGGTTAAAATTGTATCAATACTGGTGTCTTTTCCGTACAAAACCGTTTGATTAAAACTTCGTTCGGCCTCGGGCAAAACATTATTGGCAATATAATCGGTAAGTTGATCGATGAAGTAAGGTTCGTCGCCCATTAAAACATAAAGCGGGTGATATATTTTTTTCTGCAGACTATTTATTATCTCGTTGTATGTCATCATTTTAAAACTTTAAGTGTTTAACCGACCGTCCGTTATCACGAATAATCGACATGGCTTTTATCCCAATTTCGATGTGACTGTTCACAAACTCCCGTGTAACCATTTGATCGCTTCTATCGGTTTTAACACCCGACGAAATCATTGGCTGATCGGAAACAAGCAGCAAGGCACCGGTTGGTATCTTATTGGCAAAACCGGCAACAAAAATGGTTGCCGTTTCCATATCGACAGCCATAGCACGCGTAATTTTCAGGTACTTCTTAAATTTTACATCGTGCTCCCAAACCCTGCGGTTAGTGGTGAAAACAACACCGGTAAAATAATCGCTCCCGGCATCGCGAATTGAAGTTGAAACGGCACGCTGAAGGTTAAATGCAGGCAATGCTGGGATTTCGGGTGGGAGGTAATCATTTGACGTTCCGTCGTGCCTTATTGCAGCTATGGGAAGAATTAAGTCGCCAAGCTTATTGTTGGATTTCAAACCGCCACATTTTCCCAAGAACAAAACCGCACATGGTTTTATGGCACTTAGCAAATCCATAATTGTTGCAGCATTTGGGCTGCCCATCCCAAAATTAATAATGCTT
Source organism: Prolixibacteraceae bacterium (assembly GCA_016933815.1). Taxonomy (GTDB): domain Bacteria; phylum Bacteroidota; class Bacteroidia; order Bacteroidales; family Prolixibacteraceae; genus Roseimarinus. The sequence continues at coordinate 4,143 of JAFGAF010000440.1, read as the reverse complement.
ATGTTTTCGGCTGTTGCCGAAGGCATATTTTTCTCATCGCCATCAACTTCAACGTTAAAGCGCTTTGCAAATATTTCAACATAGTTCTGAAAATTAGTAAGAATGATATACTTACCAAATTTCTCGAGCGGAACGCCGGTATAGCGAGGCAACCAGTTGTTTACAATTTCTTCTTTCGACTTCATTACTTCAACTAATTATTGTTGAAAACAAAAATACAAATAATGACCAAAGCCCATTAAAAGAAAAGCATTAGTTTTGAACGAAAAATTAAAAACTATTATGGACTTCGATTTTCAACAGCTAAATTTTCCTTATTCGAAATTTAAAATTGAAGAGCGAAACGGGAAGTTGTTCATTTTTGATGATGCCCGAAAACGCTTTATTGCATTAACACCCGAAGAATGGGTGCGTCAGAACTGCCTTCACTTTTTACGCGATTACAAAAAATTTCCTATTGGCTTAATGGCTGTTGAAAAAGGTATAAAAATAAATAATCAGCATTTGCGATACGATATTGTTGCTTATTCAAAAAATGCCCGTCCAATTTTATTGGTTGAGTGCAAAGCACCCGAAATCACAATTACCCAAGCAACTTTCGATCAGATTGCAGTTTATAACATCTCGCTAAAAGTACCTTATTTAATGGTTACCAACGGCTTGAATCATTATTTCTGCCAGGTTGATTTTGAACATAAAAGATATCAGTTTATAAACGAAATTCCTGAATTTGGTGTGATCAATGCCCAAATATGAGCCACTTACACCAATTGCTTTTGAAGTATGTACTCGTCTTCCCAGCCATTGGGTAGTCGCAACCATTGTTTTTTTCGTCCGGTAATTTCAAATCCTAATTTTTCGAAGAGCTTTAAACTGGCAACATTGCTTTCGGCAACATTAGCATACAATTGTTTAATACCCAGCGTATTGCACGAAAATTCAATTAACAGTTCCAGTGCTTCAATGGCATTACCTTTGCCTCGTTCGGAATGTTCAAAAATTACAATACCAACCCCTGCCCTGCTGTGATAAGGTTCAAAATCGAACAACTCTACAGTTCCAATTGCAACTTGTTGCTTGTTTTCAATCACTAAACGCAATTGCTTATTCTCCCAAATATCGGCATTATTCGATTTAATATAATTAGCCAAAATAAATTTCGAAAGCGGAGCATAAGTATTGCTAACCCGCCACACATCGGGGTTGTTTTCCCACTTGTAAAGCAGCTCAACATCGGCTGGTTCGAGAGCCCTTAGGCGTATGTTTTTCGACGAGATGGTCATTTTACTGTCCAAGCTTAGTTAAATTTCTCCAAATTATTTCCAAATCTTTCAATACGCTGTAATCTTTAGCGTACAGCATATTCGCCTTATCTACAAGATCGTTGTTCAATAATTTTTGATCGATTAGTTGTGTGGTTTTGAGCACACCAGGTTTAATGGTTGGTAAACCTAAAAACAGTTCGGTATTTACTTTGTGATAACCAACCCAGCTTTTTTTACCGCCCAAAACCTTGAAAACATTTGAAAAAAGTGCAGCTTTATTTTCTTCGATCCAAATAATGAAAATACTTAGCAGCAGCAACATAAAAGCAACAGCAACATCGAACAGGCGTTTGTTGCGCATATTTTTTTCACTACTGATGGCATTTAAATTTACAACGTACAAATCGCCGGCAGTATCAATTGAGTTGCTACCTATAATTGAAACACTCTCGGGAGGTGCTATTTTAAACGAAACATTATTGTCGCTTAACTGAAGCATCGTACTGATTACTAAGCTGGAGCTAATATCTTCGGAGCAAAAAATCAGTTCTTCGATATTATTTACCCTAACTACTTCGCTAATCTGATAAATTGACCCCATATAACGTTCACTTCGAGGTTTCATTTTAGGCGAGATAAAACCAATAACATTGGCTTTTGCTCCGGTTTGATGCAATAAATCGCGAACTCTTTTACTTTCGGTTTTTAAGCCAACAATGGCAACCCTTTTGGGTTTTTGCGCCCCTATAACAAAATCGCCTTTTACCATAAAATGGAGCGCCAGCCTTATTGATGTAATTAAAACTGCCGAAAGTGTAGCACCCAAAACAATTATTGCCCTCGAAAAACGCGCACTATTGGGCAACAAGGAATAAACTACCAATATAAAAACACTGCCATATAATAATCCGCGTAATATCTTCAACAACTTAACAGGCTTATCGTATCCACCTGAATAATAAACCGATACAAGCCAAACAAAAATATAAACCGGCACAACCAAAAACAGCAAAACATTAGGATAGTAACCAGGCTCGTACCTATACGACTCCCAAAAAGGCAACAAAACGACAAAAGCAAAAAATATAATTGCAAAATCGATAATTGGCAACCACAATTGTTTAAATAAGCGAACCAATGCAGCAATTCCGGCCCTCACATAAATGGCCAAGTGAATGAAAAAAGAGAACAAACCCGCGTATTGTTTCGAAAAATGTTTGCGGGCAAAAATGATCATTGCATTGTAAAACATGCGCACATAATTCAAGCTGCCTTTTTTGGTGCTTTCGCCTTTGTAGTGAATAATTGTGGTTTCGGGATAATAATAATTTTTGTAACCTCCTTTGGTGATACGGTACGAAAGGTCGATATCTTCGCCATACATAAAATAATCTTCATCGAGCAAGCCAACTTTATCGAGAGTTTCTTTTCGAAGAAGCATAAAAGCACCGGCAAGCACATCAATTTCGTGTATTTCGTTCTCGTTTAAATACGAAAGATGGTATTTACCAAAGAACTTCGATTTTTTAAACAACGACGATAAGCCAAATATTTTATAAAAAGCAACCCATGGTGTAGGCAATCCCCTTTTCGACTCGGGCAAAAACCTGCCGCAACCATCAATCATTTTAACGCCTAAGCCACCAGCATCGGGGTGTTGATCCATAAAATCAATCACTTTTTCGAAAGTATCTTCCTCGACAACGGTATCGGGGTTGAGCAACAAAACATATTCGCCTTGTGCTTTACGTATTGCCTGATTGTTAGCTTTCGAAAAGCCCAAGTTACGTTTATTGGCTATCAGTTTAATATTTGGGAATTTATGAATGAGCATGCCCATTGAACCATCAACAGAGTTGTTATCGACCACAAACACTTCGGATGCAATATTTTTTGTAGCTTTTTCGACAGCATGAAGGCACTGTTCGAGAAAATGCTTAACATTATAATTTACAATTACTACCGAAAGCTTTAGCATACTTGTTCAATTTTTTTATCTTTTCCAAAAAGGCTTTTTCTTTTTTGTTTTGTTTACGAAAAAATTGGCATCCTGTTCTTCGGGGTGTATAATATGATAAATTTCGCCCCACGAAGGTAAACCACCAATGTTTCGATCATCGATATATAAATCGCAATCAATTTTTCGGCTTTTAGAGCCATCGAAAACTTCTTCGGGATAGCTGCTGTTTACTGCATAAAACTCAACACCATTTGCTTTACAAAGCTCAACTGCCTCTGTCAAATATACACCTGTCCTGTAAGTCCAAAGTATTAACTGATGGCCTTTATTTTGAAGCATTTTAAGCGTTTCGAAGGCAAAAGGCCTTATTTTTCCAATTTCGGGAAACTTATGCTCTACAATGGTTCCATCAAAATCAACAGCAATCTTCATAAGTATTTTTTTTTGTTTGATCAATTTAAGCTTCACATTAAAAATAGTGACAAAAAATTTGCAGCTTTTTTCCAAACAAAAGCTATGAGCATTCAAAAATGACAATTTTATTTGAAATAGCAGGAAAAAAGGCTTTAAAATATCTGAAAAATGCTTGCATCAACGGTTCAATGTATCGGAATAATTGATTCGGTTAACAATGGATCGACCAAGTGTAAGTTCATCGGTATATTCAAGTTCGCCCCCCACAGAAACCCCTCGGGCAATGGTTGTAACTTTAACATCGAATTGTTTCAGCTTTTTGTAGATGTAGAAATTGGTTGTATCGCCTTCCATTGTTGTGCTAAGAGCCAAAATTACCTCGCTTACATCACCTGCCGAAACCCGTTCAACCAGCGATGCAATCTCGAGTTCGTTTGGTCCTATGCCGTCCATTGGCGAAATAACTCCACCCAACACATGATACTTTCCGTTGTATTGATGGGT
>JAFGAF010000057.1 GCA_016933815.1 Prolixibacteraceae bacterium | reverse complement strand
GCTCATGTGTAAAACCCGAAAAGGAAGCTTACTTGTTTTCGTATTTCACAGGTCGGGGCGATGATGGCCTGCACCTTGCATACAGCCACGACGGTTTAAACTGGCATGCCATTAACAACGGCCAATCGATACTAAAACCCACTGTGGGCAACGATAAGCTAATGCGCGATCCGTGTATAGCACAAGGCCCCGACGGGCAATTTCACATGGTATGGACTACCGGATGGTGGGACAAGCACATCGGATACGCCGGCTCAACCGACCTCATTAACTGGTCGGAACAAAAAAGCATTCCGGTAATGGAGCACGAGCCTGAAGCGAAGAACAGCTGGGCACCCGAAATTTTTTACGACAAAAATCAACAGTGCTTTCACATTTTTTGGGCAACAACCATTCCCGGCCGTCATTCCGAAGTTGCCGAATCGGAGCGCGAAAAAGGGCTCAACCACCGCATGTATGCCACATCAACTGCCGATTTTGAAAAATTTGAACCAACGCGCATGTTTTTCAACCCCGATTTTAGCGTAATTGATGCAACAATTATTGAGCACAACGGTGAATTTGTAATGATTGTAAAAAACGAAAATCCCAATCCACCTGAAAAAAACCTGCGCATTACAAAAGCACCCAATCCCAACGGGCCATTTCCGACCGAAGTATCGGAGCCAATAACAGGCAATTACTGGGCCGAGGGGCCAACACCCCTTAAGGTAGGCAACTATTACTACGTATATTTCGATAAATACCGCGAAAAGAAATACGGTGCGGTGCGTACACTCGATTTTGAAACTTGGGAAGATGTTTCCGACTCGTTAAACTTTGTGCCGGGCACCAGGCATGGCACTGCTTTTAAAGTTGAACAAAAAATTTTAGACCAACTGCTTGCTCATTTTAACTAAATTTGAGGAAAATATAAAATAACACAAAATGAAGTATTTACTAATAATTAATACACTTCTATTAATTACAGCCAACATTTGGGCACAAAGCCCCAAAACCGATGTTAGCCTGTTTATGCGTGCCGACAGTACCAAATACTTATCGGAGGTAAGCGAAAAAACCGGCGATTTGTACAAAACAATTGGACATCACGGCCCTGCTGTCGAAAACCAATGGTTGGCACTACGCATGTATTTCGACCACAAAGCCGCCATCGATGTTTACAACAAAGCAAAACCTGGACTTGAACTTAAGCAAGCCCGTTGGTACCCAAAACCACAAGAACAAAAAAATGGCTGGGGTGCCGATTACTACAAAGTTGGCAGTACTGTTGGTTTAGGTGGCATACGATTATGGGATGGCGAAAAGGTAGTAAAACTCGATCCGGTTAGTATGCGTACTGCCCGTGTAAAAAGCGAGCCCGAAAGCGCCAGTATGGAAATGATTTCGGAAGGTGTTCAATACAAAAACACCAAAGTTGACATTTTGGTTAGGGTTACTGTTTATAACGACTGTCGCGAAGCCAAAGTTGAAGCAATTTCACTTACCGACGAACCCGTGCAGTTTGTTACCGGCGTAAATTACCACAGCAACCATTCGCAACAAATTGGTGTTGGCTATATTGCAACTTGGGGTCTTCACCCCGAAGATGTTGCCGCCGAAATAATATCGTTAGGAGCTGCAATTATTTATAATCCAAACGATTTTATCGATCGGATTGACGATGGAAAACAACATTTACTGATCAGCAAACCAACTAAAATGCTGCAAACCCGCATAACATCGGCCTGCGAGAGGGAAAAAGAAATCAACACTTTCAAAAAATTTGTCGATTACTTAGATAAACTGTAAAACCAAATTTTGTTTGCACCCAAACAACTTGCACCATAATGATCATTAACCTATAATTCAATACCAATGAAACTATTTTATTTATTTACTGTGCTTTCGATGCTTATTTTTTCGGCATGTACCAATAATTCAGAACACCGAACCCTTTATATCATTGGCGATTCTACAGTGAAAAACGGTCAGGGCGATGGAGCAGGCGGCTTATGGGGATGGGGCGACTTCATTCCTCAACTTGTCGATACGGCTAAAATAAAAGTAGCAAACCACGCCCGTGGCGGAACCAGCAGCCGTACATTCCGTACTTTAGGTTTGTGGGCTCCTGTTTTGGAACAAATTAAACCCGGCGACTATGTTTTCATCCAGTTCGGACACAACGACAGCAGTAACATTAACGACGAAAGCAGGGCCAGAGGTACCATTAACGGCACAGGCAACGAAACGGAGGAAATTGACAACCTGCTTACCCACGAACACGAAATTGTTCATACCTACGGTTGGTACATCCGCCAATACATTACCGAAATAAAATCGAAAGGCGGAATACCTGTTATATTTTCACCAATACCGCGCAACAACTGGTCCGAAGGGAAATTGCCCCGCAACAACATCAACAGTTATGGCATGTGGGCTCAACAAGTCGCCGTTGAGGAGAAAGTAACTTTCATCGATCTGAACAACGAATTTGCAACTGCTCTCGAAGAGATTGGCGAACAAAATGTTACAGGCAACTATTTCTTCGAACACGACCACACGCACACAAGCGCCAAAGGTGCTGCCCTTGCAGCTACTATTGTTGCCAATGAAGTGCGAAAAGCCGATGAGCTAAAAATTGCGAAATACTTCCCCGCAAATAAACAAACCGTATTACCTAAGCCAATCAGGGTTTTTCTCGTTGGCGACTCAACAGTTGCAAACGGAAAAGAAACCATTATTGGCTGGGGCAAAATGCTGCCCAAATTCTTTATTGAACAATGTGTAACCATAATCAATAAGGCTCGTGGCGGGCGTAGCAGCCGAAGCTATCGTTTCGAAGGTTTATGGGCCGAAGTTGAAAACCAGCTGCAACCCGGCGACTATGTGATCTTTCAGTTTGGACACAACGACAGCGGCAATATCGACAAAGAAAAATACCGCGGATCGTTAACAGGAACAGGCAACGACTCCCTTGTAATTTCGCGCCCCGACAGCATACAGGAAACCGTTCACACCTACGGCTGGTACATGCAGCAATACATTATCGAAACCAAAGCAAAAGGCGCAACGCCAATTGTAATAAGTCAGGTAACCCGTAACCGATGGAAAAAAGGAAAAGTTGAACGTGTAAACGACAGTTATGGCTTATGGTCGAAACAAATAGCCGAAAAAGAAGGCGTCCTGTTCATCGATATCAACAACATTATTGCCGACAAATACGAAGAAATGGGGAAAGACGAAGTGAAAAAATTCTTCACCAACGACCACACCCATACCAACGAAACAGGTGCTCTTTTCAATGCCAAAATAATTGCCGGCGAGCTTTACAAATGCAAAAACATCAATTTACGTAAATACATCGTTTTTAACGAATAAAAACTTGCCCGTTATGCCTTCAAAAGCACTTTTAATTGTAATTACATTTGTGTTTGTGCTTGTAGCGTGCAATACCAAACCGCAAGCCGAATACTACTATTTTGGCAGCAAGAAAATATTTTCGAGCGGCAAGGCAGTAAAAAGCAACACAACATATTCAAACGAAACAGGCTACGGCTTCGACTTCGAAAACAAAGATAAAGTTCAAGTTAGATCGGGCATAAACAGCTTTGCAAATGCCGATGTGCCCTTTTATTTCTCGGTAAAAAAACCCGAAGGAAATTACGAAGTAGAGCTTACCTTTGGCAACCCGTCGTTGGCATCATCAACAAATATAAAAGCCGAAGCACGGCGCTTATTGCTGAACAATTACAGTTTGAATGCAGGCGAAAGCACCAGCAAAAAATTTGTTGTAAACGTACGCTCACCCAAAATCGATAACAATCGCGAAATAAAACTTAAGGCCCGCGAAGAAAATTACATGAACTGGGACAATCGCTTAACCCTTGAGTTTTCGGGCGCTAATGTTGCAATCCAAGAAATTTGCATTCGGCCAATCGACAGTATCCGCACACTTTTTATGGCCGGAAACTCAACGGTTACCGATCAGGATTGCGCACCATGGGCCTCGTGGGGGCAAATGATTACCGCTTACCTCGATCAACAAATTGTTGTGGCCAACTATGCCGAATCGGGCGAAGCACTCAACACTTTTAAAGCACGCGGCAGGCTCGATAAAATCGAATCACTGCTTAAGCCCGGCGATTACCTGTTTATTGAGTTTGGGCACAACGACCAAAAGCAACAAGGCGAAGGCATTGGCCCATGGCTATCGTTCAGTAACTTATTGATTGAATACATCGAACGGGCCCGCAATAAAGGCGCAATTCCGGTTTTAATCACCCCCACACAACGCCGGTCGTTCAACAGCGAAGGCATTATTGAATACACCCACAACGATTACCCGGCCGCCATGCGAAAAGTGGCCAACAGTTACAAAGTTCCACTAATCGATTTAAACGAAATGACCAAAAAACTATACGAAAGTTGGGGCCCCGAAACCTCAAAAAAAGCTTTTGTTCATTTCGATGCCAAAACTTTTCCCGGACAAAACAAAGCCCTTGCCGACAACACGCACTTCAGCCCTTTTGGCGCACACGAAGTTGCACTTTGTGTTTTAAAAGGCATTTGCGATAGTATGCTTGAACTCGAAAAACATATTGTTGGCTTCGATAAAAACTACACACCCCAAAAACCAAACATGCCACAAAAGTGGAATGTGCCCATGAGTCCCCGCTTCGAAAGCACCAAACCCGACGGAAATTAACAATGTAACATACAGGAACAATGAGAACACTTAAAATCCTTTTTTGTACAATTTTGTTATCGGCTATTGTTCAACAAGCCTCGGCACAACATCAACTTGTAGTCGATACTCAAAAACCAATTGCCGATATTGCACCTACTATGTGGGGTGTATTTTTCGAAGACATCAATTTTGCTGCCGATGGAGGCATATATGCCGAATTGGTGAAAAACCGCTCGTTCGAGTTCCGCAACCCGCTTATGGGCTGGAAAGTAAGAGGGCTTAGCGTTGATAAAGGCGAGTTGCTCATTGTCAATCAAAAAGAAAACGGAGCAATTAACCCAAGGTTTGTACGCGCCACACTTTCGACAGAAAACGAAATTCAAGGCCTCGAAAACGAAGGCTTCAGGGGCATGGGCATCAAACAAAACGAAAACTACCAATTTTACATTATGCTGCGTAGTCTTGAGCCAAGTGTAAAAATAAAGGTTGAAATTATCGACAACAACAACCAAATAATAGGCAGCAACAGCATAAACGCCACACTGAGCGAACAATGGAATGAATTCACTACAAGCATAAAAGCAAATCAAACCATCGAAAAAGCCAAATTAAGGGTGCTTTTCGAAGGTCAGGGCACCATCGATATCGATATGGTTTCGCTTTTCCCTGAAAAAACATGGAAAAACCGCCCCAAAGGCTTGCGTGCCGATTTGGTTGAACTGCTCAACGGGCTCAACCCCGGCTTTGTTCGTTTTCCGGGCGGCTGTATTGTCGAAGGCTACACACTCGACGAACGTTACCAATGGAAAAAAACAGTTGGCCCTATCGAAAACAGGGTACTCATTAAATCGCGCTGGATGGACGAGTTCAGTCACCGAGCAGCACCCGACTACTTTCAGTCGTACGGGTTAGGTTTTTACGAATACTTTTTACTTTCCGAAGATTTGGGTGCCGAACCACTGCCCATTCTCAATTGCGGCATGGCCTGCCAATACAACTCAAAGGAACTTGCCTCGATGGACGATTTACAACCATACATCGACGATGCCCTCGATTTAATTGAATTTGCCAACGGATCGGCTCAAACCAAATGGGGAAAACTCAGGGCCGAAATGGGGCATCCCGAATCGTTCAAACTCAAATACATAGGCATTGGCAATGAACAATGGGGACCGCAATACATTGAACGCTACAAAGAATTTCACCGTGTTTTAAAAGAAAAACATCCCGAAATTGAAATCATATCGGCAGCAGGCCCAACCACCGACGAAAGAAATACCTACTTATGGAACGAACTAAAGAAACTGGACGCCGACATTGTTGACGAGCATTATTACAAACCGCCACAATGGTTTTTGGAAAATGCAACTCGCTACGACTCGTTCGATCGCAACGGACCAAAAGTTTTTGCAGGCGAATATGCTTCGCACGTAAACACCAACAATAAAGCACCCGAAGCACGCAACAACTGGTTGGCAGCACTTAGCGAAGCCGCATTTATGACCGGTCTCGAACGCAATGCCGATGTGGTGACCATGACTGCTTACGCCCCGCTTTTTGCCCATAAAGAAGCCTGGCAATGGAACCCCGACATGATTTGGTTCAACAACCTCGAAGCCATGCCTACTCCAAATTACATGGTACAACAAGCCTTTTCGCTGAACAAAGGCGATAAAGCTTTGCCAATTACCGAAAACGGGATAGCATTAACAGGGCAAGACAGCCTTTACGCCAGTACAACCATCGATAGCAAAAACAAGCAACTACTCATTAAATTGGTGAATGTTTCAAGCAATTCAAAATCAATAAAAATTAATCCAAAAGGGAGTAAGGTTGATCCCAATTCACAAATTATTGTTGAAACATTGAGCGGACAATTAGATGTGTTCAATCAAGTTGGCAACCAAAACAATTTCAGCATACAACAACGAAAAGTCGAATTCAACAAGGGCATTCCACAGTTCGAAATTGAAAAACACTCGTTAAACATTGTAAAAATTCAACTCAAATGAAAACAATGCATGGCACCATATTTTTACTGATTATTCTTACTGTTCTTTCTGCTTGCACAGTAAAATCAAGCCAAACAAATACGGCCAACAAACCTTTGTACCGCGACCCGGTTTACGATGGTGCGGCCGATCCGCTTGTTATTTGGAATAATGAAGAAGAAAAATGGTTCATGTATTACACCAACCGCAGGGCAAATATCGAAAATTCGGTGGGTGTCGATTGGGTACACGGCACACGCATCGGCATCGCTCAATCGGACGACGGAGGGGCAACATGGCAGTACCGCGACACCTGCAACATCAACTATCGCCCCGATACAGCTTACACCCATTGGGCTCCCGAAGTAATTGAGCACAATGGCTTATACCACATGTACCTTACTTATGTACCCGGTATTTTTACCGACTGGCGGCATCCGCGCCACATCATTCACTTAAGCAGCAAAAATGGCATCGATTGGGATTTTGAATCACAACTCAATCTCGCTTCCGAAAAAGTAATCGATGCATGCGTGGTACAAATGCCCGATGGCAACTGGCGCATGTGGTACAACAACGAAGCCGAAGGCAAAACCATGTACTATGCCGATAGCCCCGACCTTTACAACTGGACCGATAAAGGCTGGGCCGATGGCAAATTCCGTGGCGAAGGAGCCAAGGTTTTCAAATGGCAAAACACTTGGTGGATGCTTATCGATGAATGGAAAGGATTGGCCGTTTACCAGTCGGATGACCTCGAAATATGGAACCGACAGCCCGGAAACATTTTACAAGAACCCGGAACAGGCGAGGACGACATGGTTATTGGAGGCCACCCCGATGTGGTTGTACAAGGCAAACGTGCTTTTGTTTTTTACTTTACCCACCCAGGGCGCAGACCCGAAATACCCGATTCGCCGGCCTACGAAAAACGCCGGAGCTCAATACAGCTTACCGAACTTTTTTATGAGGAAGGCAATATTGCATGCTACAGAAACAAACCAGTAAATATTGATTTATGAGCTAACATCTTTATTATCAAATTGGGCTAAAGCCCTTTTCAACGAAATGATTCAGTAACCCCAGCCTTAAGACTGGGGTTAATAAAGCTCCTATTGACAGGGGCTTTAGCCCAATTGTTGTAAGCTTTACCTGACACAAATGATTCATTATTTTACTGGTCTTATGTATAAATTAGGTTTCAACTCAAAACACTGAAATTAAAGCATTTGAAAAGTCATAAAACAAAATAATAATGCATAAATTTCTTATATCAATATCTTTTATCATTTGTGTAATAACTACTATGGCACAAACAGATAATACAGTCATTCAGCAACATCTGTATCCTACGAGCAACATTGTTTCAAAATATCACAACGACTGGACACGGATTCATTATAAAAAACGGATAGAAACCTTTAAAAAGGATCCGCTCTTAAAAAATGAAATTGTTTTTATAGGCAACAGCATCACTGAAAAAGGCCGCAACTGGAGTGAGAAATTTGAGATTGACCATATCCGGAACAGAGGTATATCGGGCGATTTAACCGACGGCGTACTAAAACGTCTCAACGAAATAACGTATTCTGAACCCAAAGCCGTTTTTATCTTAATTGGGATTAATGATCTTTACAATCTGCATCACAATGAAACCGAAAAATCCAACCTCAAATATTTTAAAATCATTCCATCAGCCAAATATGTTGCCAAAAACATACTGAAAATAACAAAGGAAATTTACCGTAAATCGCCCAATACAAAAATTTATGTACGAACAATACTACCAACACGCCAAACATATCTGAAAGAAGATATTGTAAAAGTTAACAAACTACTTGCCCAATATGAAAAGAAAGCAAATTACTCATTAATTGACCTCTATTCATATTTTACAAATGAAGAGGGATTATTGAGTAATGAATATACAGATGATGGTTTACATTTAAGCGAAAAAGGCTACGAAAAGTGGATTTCCATCGAAAAAGACCTTATTAAAAAATTAACTGAATAAAATTATCAAGATGAAGAACTTAATTTTATCATTGATAATCCTTTCTGCATTTTTTTCAGTAAATGCCCAACGTCAAATGGAAAAACTTGACAGGGGTTTGCTTGCTGTTAAAACCGACGAAGGCGTTTTTTTAAGCTGGCGCATTTTAGCCACCGAGATGAACAATACGGCCTTTAACATTTATCGCGACAACCAAAAAATTGCAATCATTTCGGCTTCCGAAGCATCAAATTATGTCGATAAGGATGGACACCAAACATCGGTTTACACCATAAAGCCGGTCGTTAACAACATCGAATTGAACGAAAACCAAACAACAGGCCCGCTCAACAACAACTACATCGAAATAGCGCTCAAACAACACGAAGGCTACACACCTGGCGACGCATCGGCAGGCGACCTTACCGGCGACGGACAATACGAAATAGTAATTCACCAAAGCGGTCGTGGACGCGACAATTCGCACCCCGGCTTTACCGACGAGCCCATTTTGCAGGCATATACCTTAAGCGGTAAATTATTATGGGAGATCAACCTAGGAAAAAACATACGCGAAGGTGCGCATTACACCCAATTTATGGTGTACGATTTAGATGGCGACGGCATTGCCGAAATAGCATGTAAAACTGCACCGGGCACCACCGATGGCAGCGGCCGTTTTCTGAGCCTTGGCCCTGCAGCAAGCGACAATGACATGGCCGATTACCGATCGGTGGGCGGAAGAATTGACGGCCGCATACTTTCGGGGCCCGAATACCTTACCATTTTCGATGGAAAAACCGGCAAAGAATTGGCAACTACTTACTACATACCTGCAAGGCTCGAGGGCACTACAGCATACAATCAGCAAAAACTAAAAGAAACATGGGGCGATAACTACGGCAACCGCTCCGATCGTTTTTTGGCATGTATTGCCTATCTCGACGGCAAGCGCCCCAGTTTGGTAATGGCACGAGGTTATTACACACGTACTGTGTTGGCCGCCTGGAACTGGCGCAACGGAGAATTGAGCCACTTATGGACTTTCGACAGCAACACACCGGGAAACGAAGCTTATGCCGGACAAGGCAGCCACAACCTGGCAGTGGGCGATGTTGACAACGATACCTTTGACGAAATAATATACGGCGCCTGTGCCATCGACCACAACGGAGAAGGCCTCTACACTACAGGCATGGGGCACGGCGATGCCGGTCATTTGAGCGATTTCGATCCCGATCGCCCCGGCCTCGAATTTTTCATGCCTCACGAAGCCAAAGGCCCCGATGCCGCAGGAGTATCGTTCCGCAATGCTGGTACAGGCGAAATTATTTGGGAATACAAACACCCCGAGGATATTGGACGTGGCGTTGCTGCCGATATTTGCAGCAAACACAATGGTGCCGAAGCTTGGGCAATTTGGGGCCTTGGCCCATACAATGTTAAGGGCGAAGCAATTGACGGCAAACCTCAATCTTATAACTTTTTAGTTTGGTGGGATGGTGACGAACTGCGCGAACTGCTCGACAAAAACTACATCGACAAATTTTCAAAAGGCCGTTTATTCACAGCCAACGAATGCAGCTCGATTAACGGGAGCAAATCAACCCCTAACCTAAGTGCCGACCTGTTTGGCGATTGGCGCGAAGAAGTAATTTGGCGAACAACCGACAACAAGGCCATTCGGATTTATACCACAACCCTACCGACCCAAAGGCGGCTTTACACCTTAATGCACGACCCCATTTACCGGCTAAGCATTGCATGGCAAAATGCGGGCTACAACCAACCACCTCACACAGGATTTTTTATGGGGCACAACATGCCCGAACCACCTGTACCTGAGATCTATTTTGGTAAAAAAACCGATTAAAACAAACGTGTAAATTTACGGGGTATGGCCGTTTGAAAACGTAACGATTCTTTAGTTACCGGATGAATGAAGCCCAATACCCTCGAATGCAAGCCTAAACGGCCAATAGGGTTGGTGGTTGCCCCATATTTTTTATCGGCAATAAGGCTATGACCAATATCCTGCATGTGCACCCTGATTTGATTTTT
>JAFGAF010000439.1 GCA_016933815.1 Prolixibacteraceae bacterium | reverse complement strand
TATAAATATTTAATAAGTGTCCAATTCAATGTTTTTATTGAACACTTAAATCATCGGCAGGCACCATTTGATCATTAATTTCGTCTCCGGCTTCAAACCGAACGTACACTTTGCATTTGTTCCACCAACGTGGGCCATTGTTGCAATAAATGTTTTTAACCAAAAACAATGGCTGTTTAAGCGCAACCAATCCCTTATGAACAGGGCACTGCCCGGCATAAATACATAATCGTCCCATACTTTTATCAAACATCGTTAAACAAATTTATACAATACGTTCATACTCTCAATACCGCCCGAAATATTGGTATTGTTGATTAAAGTACCGGCATAACTGTAGCCTGCACCCAAAAAAGTTTTGTTCATGGCTAAGGATTCAAGCCTTGCAATGGTATAAAGGGTTTTTATACCTGCATCATGCATTTGATTTTCCATATAAGCCAACAATATTTTCGACAAACCTTTGCCCCTTGCCTCTGGCAGAACAGCAAAATCGGTCATTTCGGCGTTTTCGGAATGCCTGTCCACTTCGGCCGACGATATTGCCAGTAACTTACCTGTTTCAAAAATACCATAATAGCAAACATCGTTTTCCATGGTATGCCTTATGTAATCGGCATCGTGAATCGGGAAAGGATAAGTCTCGAACACCCGATTGAAAACATTGGTCATTAAGTCAACATCGTTTGTAAGCAATGGCCTTAGTTCAAATCCCGATTTAATTTGTTCACCGGTTTTTTGTTCGTAATTGGCCAATACGTTTTTGAATGTTTTTAAAGAAGTTGGCTCAAACACAGCTCGCTGAATATCAATAAATTTTGAAACGAAGCAACAGGTTATTTTGCCATTATAAAACTTTGGCACCGTAGCTTCCATTTTGAAACCATTGCGTAAAAACAAACTAAGTTTGGTTTTGGGAATTTTGCCTACTACTTTGGTGTACTGTTGTTCAACAGCAAAATTGAGCAAGTCGCGTACGTGTTTCGATTTTCCGCTTTCCGAAAATTTAAGAATGTATAAACGGTTACTAAATTCTCCGTGATGTATTAAGGTATTTTCAAACTTTTCAATTTTATCCATCGGTCCTCCTTTCCATTCGTTCATTCCCCTGTGGCACCAGCGAAATTGAATCGTCGGAATCGGACAAAAGCTTTTCAATACCGGTAGCAGCAACTTCTTCCGAAGGAGTAAGATTGAGCTCTAAATCGCATTTATCGCAGTCGCGGTCGCAAAAACGTTGTTCGTATTTATCGGGCTCTTTGTAGGTAGTAATTACACCTTCGTAGTTACGCAGCACCACTTTATTGGTCGACCACGAAATGATGTAATTAGGCATAACCGGAATTTTTCCGCCGCCGCCCGGGGCATCAATTACATAGGTCGGAACAGCAAAACCGCTGGTATGACCAATTAAGCTTTCCATTATTTCGATACCTTTTCCTATTGGGGTCCGAAAATGCGAAAGCCCTTCCGACAGGTCGCACTGATATAAATAATATGGCCTCACCCTATTTTTAACCAAAAGGTGAACCAGTTTTTTCATAATACGGGGGCAATCGTTCACATCGGCCAGCAATACCGACTGGTTACCAAGCGGAATACCGGCATTTGCCAGTTTCGACAGGGCTTCGGCAGCCGAAGCTGTAATTTCGCGCGGATGGTTAAAGTGAGTGTTGATCCACAAAGGATGATACTTTTTAAGCACTTCCACCAGCTTATCGGTTACCCGGTAAGGCAATACCACCGGAATTCTTGTTCCTATACGAACTACTTCGACATGTTCAATTTGGGTTAGCTCGTTTAGCAACCAGTCAATCATGTCGTCGGGGAGCATAAACGGGTCGCCTCCCGAAAGCAACACATCGCGAACTTGCGTATTCGATTTAATGTATTCGATGCCCTTAATCATTTGGGCGCGTGAAGGTACATGATCAACATCGCCAACTTTTCGCTTGCGTGTACAATGCCTGCAATACATTGAACAAACATTACTTACATGAAACAATACCCTGTCGGGATAACGATGAGTAATTCCCTCAACCGGGCTATCTTCATCTTCGGCCAAGGGATCGCTGTATTCCGATTTATCCAAAATCAACTCGCGAGCATCGGCAAACGACTGCTTAAAAACAGGGTCGTTGCTGTAATTATTAACATCGATCAACGATAAATAATACGGAGTTATCGATAATGGAAATTTATCGAGTGTCGATTCGAGGTTTTTTTTCTCTTCGGCATCGAATTGAATACCGGTAACTTTTTCAAACTTATCAATCGACCGTATGGCGTGTTTCAACTGCCATTTCCAGTCTTTCCAATTATTCTTGTCAGATGTTTCTTCAATACGATGTGCAATGTTTTGTTGTTTCTTGGTATAAATACTCATATTTACATTTTTTGTTTCTATGCGAACAAAATTACTAAAAATATGGCAGAAACCATCATTTAAACACATCACGTAATAAGAATAAAAGCGATAAACCAGATATTAAAAGCTTATTTGCAATTACTTACATTACTTTATCTTTTTGTTAACTCGCATGACACAAACAGGCGAATTGGGAAATATTAATTCGTATAGAAATTATTAAATTAATTCATCGCTGGTTAAAAGCGGCGAAGCTTCAACATTATCGATTTGAAGTATGCTGACCAATTTTCGGAACGAAGCTCTGATTTGCTCAAGCTCATTGTTGGGTAAGTTTTGCAGCTTGATGCTTAAACGATCGTGCAACAAAGCAGGTATTTGTTTGAGCAATTTTTCGCCTTGAGCTGTTAAGGCCAAATTAGTGACCCGTTTATCGCCCAACTTGGGCAAGCGTGCAATCAAGCCTTTCTTCTCGAGCCTATTAACAATTCCACTTATTGTGCTCGGGTTTAAATGCAGAAATTTTTTCAAATCGCCCTGTGTAGCCTGAAATCCTGGCGATTGATACAAATAGTTTAAACACAATACCTGCGGGATACTTACCCCGTAATCTTTCTGAATACGTTTCGATTCGAGATTAATCGACCGTACAATTTTTCTGATATCAATTAGTACTTCGGTAGCATCCATCAAAAATATTTTTTTTTGACCAAAGATACTTAAGCACCTCAAAAAACAAAAACTACCTTTAACGATTGTTATTTTGTATTCAAAAATTTATAGCTTTGCCCTGCAATGCAATTATTTAAAAAACATATACGCTTTTGGAAAGTACTCGGCTTTTTGGTCTTGCTTGTTAGCATGGTTGTGCTCAATAATAAGCTCGAACAAAGCAATAATGTCGAAAACAAAGCCAACACCGAGACCATAAGCGATTACAGTAATCAATTGGGACTGCCTGCCGTAGCGACACAAATACCACTAAGTACCGAAGGTGCATTGCCCATAAAATTAGCTGCTAAACCACATTATCAATTTTTTGTTTTGGTAAGCAACGGTTTCGAACTTTACTCAAAATACCGCAACACCTTCTTGATCAGAAAATTTACAGACATTATACCCTTACTCGATATCAGTTTTAAAAAAGCATATTTAGTTTCTTCGAAAAATAAAGACATACGCTGAATGCTGTTTTTTTATTTCGAGAATTGGAATTTACTAAACAATAACCAATTCTTTTACAAGCTTTTTACTGAATAAAATGAGATTGCTGAAGCCCAAAAGAGCTGCAACAATCTCATTTTTATTAAGCCAATAATGAAACCATAAAATAATAATATTCTATCTTTGGCGTTATAAGCTCTAAACATCAAAAATGAAGCATTTTTTACTATTAACCCTTTTCCTTTTTGTTTTGCTGCATGCAGGCGCGCAGTTTGGAGGCAGTTCTACCTACGACTTTCTGAACCTCACCTCATCGGCCAGGGTAAATGCACTGGGAGGCAATCAGGTAGGCATGATCGACCAGTCGGAACTGAGCCTCAGCTATTACAACCCTGCATCGTTGAGACCGCAAATGCACAACGACATAAGCGTAAATTACATCGACTATATTGCCGACATTCGAATTGGCTATGCTGCCTATTCACAACATCGCGAGGGCATTGGCACTTTTGCAGCCGGCATTCAATACATTAACTATGGAAAACTTATACTTGCAAACGAAGAAGGCGAAATATTGGGCAACTTTTACGCGGGCGACTATGCACTTAACTTGATATACTCACGCAATATTTGGGAAAATATTCATGCCGGCATTAACCTAAAACCTATTCTTTCGACCTACGAAAGCTACAATTCGTTTGGTATTGCCGCCGATTTTGGCGTGAGCTATGTCGATTCGTCGGGGAATTTTAACGCGGGCCTTGTTGTTAAAAACCTGGGCAGCCAAATATCGAAATACAGCAAAACCGGTACGCGCGAACCGCTTCCTTTCGATATCCAAATGGGGTTTTCGCAACGACTTGCCCATGCGCCCTTCAGATTCAACGTTACCTTTCAGCACCTTACGAAATGGAATTTAAGCGACAAATCGACATGGGATTTCGACAACCGCAGCGAAAATGAATTTGTAGTGGGCCGTTCCGACGACATTTTTAAACAGTTTATGCGCCACGTAGTATTAGGTGTTGAGTTTATTCCAACCAAAAATTTCATTGTGGGCATTGGCTACAATTTCCAAAGGCAAAAAGAACTTGCTCTAAAAAACACAACAGGAACAGCCGGACTCTCGGGCGGATTTACCGTAAACGTTTCAAAATTCAGGGTATCGTATGCCATATCAAGCTATCATGTTAGCAGCACTTCTCATATATTCTCGATAAGCACCAATTTATCTGAATTTAAGTAAGCATACAAAACCAGCTAAACACTTTTATGCTTCAAAACTTTATCTTTGCAAAAAAAACAATGCAAACAAATAAAATCATTATAGCTATCGACGGACACTCGTCGTGCGGCAAAAGCACACTATCGAAACAACTTGCCAAAAAACTCAAATACAACTACATCGACACGGGAGCCATGTACCGCGCGGTAACACTTTATGCCCTTCGAAACAAACTGATAGACAATAAGCAAGTTGACAAGAATGCATTAATCAATGCCCTGCCCAACATCAATATTTCCTTTGTTTACAATGAAAAGGACGAAAAGAGCGACACTTTGCTAAACGGCGAAAATGTTGAAAACGAAATACGGAATATTGCTGTTTCGGAAAATGTTAGTCCGGTAGCAACCATAAAAGAAGTGCGCCAAACAATGGTAGCCCTGCAACAAAAAATGGGCACACAAAAAGGAATAGTTATGGATGGACGCGACATTGGAACCGTTGTTTTTCCTGAGGCTGAACTCAAAATTTTCATGACAGCTTCGGATAAAGTACGCGCCCAAAGGCGCTACGACGAGCTTTTTGCAAAAGGGATTGAAGTTTCGTTCAACGATGTTTTACAAAACATTAAAGAGCGCGACCAAATTGACTCAAACCGCGAAGAAAGCCCATTACAAAAAGCCCCCGATGCACTGGTGCTCGACAACAGCTGCCTCACCCGCGAAGAACAACTTGATTGGGTACTTCAAAAAGTAAAGGAAATCAACCATGCACATTGAAATTGACAACAAATCGGGCTTTTGTTTTGGCGTTCAAAGAGCAATAACCAAAGCCGAAGAACTGATCGGAAATGGAGAAAACATTACCTGCCTTGGCGAAATGGTACACAACCACGAAGAAGTTGAACGACTCGAAAAATTGGGCATGAAAACCATTGATATTGAACAACTAAACAAACAAACCAAACAAACCATATTAATTCGATCGCATGGTGAACCTCCATCAACTTATCAAAAACTAAGCAAAAACAACAATACTATTATTGATGCAACCTGCCCGGTGGTGCTTAAACTTCAACAACGAATAAAAACAAGCTTCGAACAAATCCAAAAAACCAACGGACAACTTTTGATTTATGGCAAAAAGGGGCATGCCGAGGTTATTGGCCTAAACGGGCAAACAGGCAACAAAGCAATTGTTGTTTCGTCGGTCGACGATTTGGAGCAGATCGACTTTTCGCGCCCAATTGAGATGTACTCACAAACCACTATGCCCCTAAGCGGTTTCAATCAAATAAAAGAAGCCATCAATAAGCGGGCACTTAACAAAGTTACTTTTCACGACACCATTTGTCGCCAGGTAGCCAACCGTGTCCCTCACATTGGCGAGTTTGCTAAAAAATTCGATATTATTTTGTTTGTTAGCGGCAAAAACAGCTCAAACGGCAAGTTATTATTCGAAGAATGCAAAAGAAGTAACCCACGCTCGTACTTTATTTCATCAGCCTCGGAGCTCGATACCAGCTGGTTTCAAAATGCCAAAAGTGTGGGTATTTGCGGGGCAACATCAACTCCACAATGGCTAATGGAGCAGGTAAAAGATTCGATAAATGATTAACCAACACATTTCGTTAACATTCAAACAATTATTATCAGGTTTCAATATTTTTAAATTTTAAACGCTACTTTTGCGCTTCGAAAATTGCAGACTTTTGCAATTTACGAGCATAATTTTTCGGCTACGGCAAATAATATCGAATAGTTTGGTGTAATGCATAAGTTGTTCCGGTTTTCGGACATTGGGCGCTGTAGTCGGTAGTAATCATCGGGTTAACCTGTATTTATGGTGAAGATAAAACAGGAAGGCCTAAAAACGAATTAAATATGTTATTTTCAGAAATGGGCCTTTCGCCGGAAATCCAAAAAGCGGTTTCCGATCTTGGCTTTGTACAACCTACTCCGATTCAGGAGAAAGTAATACCTGTTTTAATGGAAAAAAAGCGCGACATTACCGGCCTGGCACAAACAGGCACAGGTAAAACAGCCGCTTTTGGATTGCCTACCTTAGGCCAAATCGATATTGAATCGGATTATCCGCAGCTATTGATTTTGAGTCCTACCCGCGAGCTTTGCATGCAAATTACCCGCGACCTCGAAAACTTTGGCAAATACATCGAAGGTTTAAAAATTGTAGCCGTTTATGGCGGTGCTCCCATCGAAAAGCAAATTATGGCAATTAAGAAAGGAGTACATGTTGTAGTGGCCACTCCTGGTCGTATTTGCGACATCATTAACCGCAAACGCATTAAACTCGACAATGTAAACACCCTTGTGCTCGACGAAGCCGACGAAATGTTGAAAATGGGTTTTCGCGA
Organism: Prolixibacteraceae bacterium; assembly: GCA_016933815.1. Lineage (GTDB taxonomy): Bacteria > Bacteroidota > Bacteroidia > Bacteroidales > Prolixibacteraceae > Roseimarinus. The sequence continues at coordinate 1,324 of JAFGAF010000439.1, read as the reverse complement.
AGATGTTGACGCTATACTTGCTGAAACACCCACAGAAAAAACCACCTTACTGTTTTCGGCAACCATGAGCCCCGAAATTGCCACCATTGCCAAAAACTACATGCACAACCCGCTCGAAATTACTGTAGGCCAAAAAAATGCCAGCGCCGACAGTGTGAGCCATATCTACTACATGGTACACGCCAAAGATCGCTACATGGCTTTAAAGCGGGTGGTTGACTTCTTCCCCGAAATTTATGGCATTGTTTTTTGCCGTACCCGCATGGAAACTAAAGACGTGGCTGCTGCACTTATGAAAGACGGCTACAATGCCGAAGCTTTGCATGGCGATTTGACCCAGAGCCAACGCGATTATGTAATGCAAAAATTCAGAGAGCGCAACCTTAGCGTACTTGTAGCTACCGATGTGGCTGCCCGTGGCCTCGATGTTACCGACCTTACCCATGTTATCAACTACAACCTGCCCGACGACCCCGAGAACTACAATCACCGTTCGGGCCGTACCGGAAGGGCTGGCAAAGAAGGCATGTCGGTTTCAATTATCAACATGAAAGAAAAAGGCAAACTCAAACAAATAGAAAGGGTAATTCATAAAAAATTCGAATACAAAGCCGTTCCAAACGGAAGCGAAATTTGCGAACGCCAATTGTTCCAAATGGTCGACCGCATGAGCCAGTCGGTGGTTAACCACGAGCAAATTGACCCTTACATGGATAAGGTTTATGAAAAGTTAGCCGACATTTCAAAAGAAGAAATCATCAAACGTTTCGTTTCGGTTGAGTTCAACCGCTTTTTGGAATATTACAAAAATGCTGCTGACTTGAACCTCGACCCTAAAGAGCGAAAAACCGACGACCGTAAGGCACCAAAATCGCGAAGAGGTAAAAGTATGTCGCGTATTGTATTTAACCTTGGAAAAGGGAAAGGCGTTAGCAAACGCGATGTGATAGAGTTAATGGTTAACGCATCGGGAGCAAAAGATATCGAAATTGGCCAAATCGAAATTTTCAAACGGGCTTCGTCGGTCGAAGTTGACAGCAAACATGCCAAAAGGCTGATTGGCGAACTCAACAGGCGCAACTTCAAAGGCATAAATATCGAAGCAGAAGAGAATTACGAATTTACCGGCAACGATTTCCGCGACCGCAACAAAGGCCCACGCGGAAAACGCCGCAAATACTAAGAAATAAATTAGCAACTTACCTGCCGTTTAGCTCCAGGTAAGTTGCTAATATTTTTAAAACTTAATTCCGTAATGCGATGCAATTATTTTATCGAACATTCTTTCGGGCAAATAACATTTTAATTTAGCAGCCAATTTTTG
>JAFGAF010000438.1 GCA_016933815.1 Prolixibacteraceae bacterium | reverse complement strand
ACAAAAAGTACTTTGTCGCTGTTGAGTATGTCGGTTTGGATATTGTTTATCTGTTTCAGTTTAAACGGCGGAATGTTGTATTTGCGGGCAATTTCGCTAATGTTTTCGCCTGCTTTGGCAAAATACAAAAGGCTAATCGGCACCAGTAAAAGTTGTTCGTTATCGACGGGTAAAAACTTGTTGAGCTGGTAGCGATGGTAGCTTTGGTCGTCGGTATCGGTGCCAAAGTTCAACAATATTTGATCGGGCTTATCACTTTTCGAAATCGGGTAGAGTGCAATTTGTTCGGGTAAATCGGGGTATTGAAAAGTAAATATTGAAAAGTTCCGGGCTTTTTGGCTACCAACAAAAAGGTATTCGCCGCCATAAACACGATAAATTCTGGTTTTGTCGATCCCCTTTTCAATGAGCCAATTATAAGCTTCGTTTGCACGGTAGTACGACAACATCATGTTCAGGTTTTCGGGGCCATCGGGCGAAGCGTGGCCGCAAATAAGAATGTATTGATCGGGGTTTTGTTTAAGGGTTTGTGCCAGTCGGGTAAGCGAGTCCTTCATAAATGGGGTCAACTCGTAACGTGCTACGCCAAAGTAATTGGTCATTTGAATGTTTAATTCTTCGTTGGTAATTTGCTCAACTGGGGCAATGTTTGCCAGCGATTTAGTTTCGGTGGCCGTTTCAATTTTTTCAACAACAGGTGCTTCAATCAGCTTAACTTCGGGTTGACGTGCATCTGTCAAGGTACTTTTGTAAAGTTTGAAGCCTTGTTCGGTTTCGGAAACATAATAAAGGCTGCTGTCGGGAGCAAAAGCTGTAAAGTATTCGTTGCTGTTTGGTGTTTCGTGTTGGTGCAGCATTTGTTTTTTTTGCAAATCGTAAAAAAACATGTCGTAGTTACTGTTGCTGTTGTTTGTGCTGAAAACCAGCATTGAATCGTTGAGCACTGCCGGTGAAATTTCGTTGGCAACCGAGTTAATGGTTGCCCCTGCGTTTATGGCTTTCCCCCAGTGGCTGCCGTTTTTTTCGATGAACCAAATGTCCATACCTCCAAAGCCTTCGGGTAAATTGGCCGAAAACCACAGTTTATTGTTGCAAAGGTACGGATCGGCAAAAACAATTTTGCTTTGGTAAAGTTCTGTTAAAGCATTTTTTAGTTCGGGGTTATTGCTGGTGAATCGGTTTTTTGAATCGACATAAATAACGTGGGCACTGTTTGCCAGAGTAAAACCTTTAGCAGCTGCATTTTTTGTTGGCCATTGTTCGGCACGGCTTTCAATTTGACGGCTATCGATGTTGTATTGGTAAACGTCCCAAACCGGATATTTTTGGGCAATATTTATGGCTTCTGATGCTTCAATTGCTTTTCCTTCAAAAATCAAGTTCGATTGCAAAAGCAGGTAAACCCCATTGTTGAGCGTGCTTATGCCGCCAATTTTTTCGATTCCTGCCGGCGTAATGTCTTCTGTTTCTAAAATCAGGTTTTGTGAAAAAGCCCGGTTGAAAAACAATATACTGAGTATGATGATGACTTTAAACTTCATTGTTAATGCTTTTAATTTTATTGGCGAATATGTCGTTCAAATGTTCTTTCGGCACGAGGAATGGTGAAATCGAGTCTGATTTCGTGGCTGTTGTGTCTGAAAGCAGAAGAAGACCATAAGCCGGTGTCGAAACTGTAACCGAGCCTGATTGAGTTGCTTATTTTTATGTCGGCAAAAAATATCAATGCTTTGGAAGTGCGGTACGAAGCGCCAAACCATAAAATGTCGCGGTAAAGTGCAAAAACACCGGCGTCGAGGTTACTGTAACCGCCCCATGTTTTAAATAACATCGATGGTTTGAGTGCCCAATCGGGGTGGATGCTTATCAGGTAACTGCCGTTGAGAAATACCGAAAGGGGCTCGTTGTTGGTGTACCTGAGCCCTTTAAGTTGACTGTAGTGTGCGCTGGCTCCCAAGTGCAAACTTGGAGTAAAGTAGTTAAGTCCAAAGCCGGCATGCAGGTATTCGTCGTCGAACTGATTGGCTAAAAAGGGTGGATCGCCCATGTATTTTGCTCTTTCCATATCGATGCGCCTTATTTCGGCACCACCGCTCAAACCAAATGTAAGGTAAGAGCTGTTGCTCACTTTTACATCAACACAAGCCGTAAGGTCGATGTTCGAGAAGGTGGTTAAGCCAAAAGTTTCGACAAGTGCATTGGCCCCAAAGCCTGTGTGCCATTTGTTTATCGGAATGTTAATGTTGGCGGCCATGGTTTGTGGTGCCCCTTCGAGCCCCATCCATTGTTTGCGGTATAACAGGGTAGCCGAAGCCTGATCTTTTGATGCATTGTAGCCAGGGTTTACAAACTCGAGGGTTTTTATTAATTGCGATAATTGCGGGTTGTATTGTCCTTTGCTCATCAAAGGAACTATAATCAGTAATGCTATTATTATTTTTTGTTTCATCGGTTGGCGTTTTATTCTTTAATAACTTCAACAAAACTTTTTATTTGTATGGCGCCTTCGGCTTTTGTGTAGTTAAGTACATAATAATATGTTCCGGCAGCGTAATTGTTAAAGTCGAGCTCGTTGTTGTAGCTTTCTGCTTCGAAAATTTTATTCCCCCATCGGTTAAAAACAAGCAAATGGTTATCGGGGTACAGTTCAATGTTTTTAACGAAGAATTGAGGCGGATGTATGCCGTCAACAATCACCAGGTTTACGGGTTCAACATCTTCGTTATGGGGTAAAATCCGGTCAATTAACAAAGTGTCGCTGTAAAGGGTGAGTGCGGGGTAGGCCGGGTTGGTCACTAAACAATGATAAGTGCCTGTTTGACTGATTGCTATCGTGTTTTCCCCTTCTCCTAACGATTGGTTGTTGTGGAACCATTCGTAAATGTTTCCTTCAAAAAAATCGTCGTGGATGATTATGTTTCTTTGTTCGTAGAGTTCTTCAAGTGCCAGAATGGTATCTTGCGGGGCATATACATAATTGGTTTGCCTTTGTTCAATTCTGGCAGCATCGATATCGCCAAACAGAAAATAGTTGCCCGAAATATCGAAAATGTTAAGGTGCTCAAGCTGACCAATGCTGTAGGGCAGCATGTGGCGCAAGTGGTTGTTGGCCAGTACAAGCTTCTCAAGCTCCTGCAATTGCCCCATCGATGAGGTGAGTTCGCCGTCGAGACCGTTGGAACTTAGGTCAATTTCGGTAACATTGCAGCCATCGTTGGTCAGCTGTTCAATGCCAAACCAGCTACTGACCGGCCCCGTAAGCCAGTTTTCGCTTTTTATCCAATTGTTTCCGCTTGTGGTGAAGAACAAATCAACCAAAGCCAACGAGTCGGTTTTGAGGCAGTGTTCGTTAACCACCAAGTGAATTTTTTCCGATTCAAGAATCAGGTCGGGCACCAGATCGCTGCTAACCGTTACCCAGTAATCGCCTGCATCGCTAAGTTTAACCGGTTGAAACTCCAAGTTCTGACTGTCGTTGGTAATGGTTGTGCCATCTTTGTACCAGGTATAATGGTTGGCTGTTCCGCCGCAAAAACGGGTCAAAATTAGGGGGTTATCCTCGGTGATGTAAATGGTGGTGTCGCGCTCGAATTTCAACTGCGGTACATAGTTGAAAGTTTTTATGGCTGAATTGATTTCATCGAGGTTGAGTTCAAAATCTTCGAAAGTGAGATGGTTCATTTCGCACCAAGTCGTCGAAAGCACATTCGAAAGATTGGGGATGTCGGTAAACAGATTGTTGTCGAAATATAGCTCTTCAAGTTTAGCTAGCGATGTTATTTCGGCAGGTAGCGCCGATCCGAAATGGTTGTTGTTGATTCTTAGCAGCGAAAGTTCGCTTAATTGCGAAATGGTATTGGGAATGGTTCCTTCAAACTGATTCTGCGCAAGCTGTAGCAATTCAAGTTGGGTAAGGTTGCCGATGTTCGGGTCAATTGTGCCATTGAAATTGTTGGCGCTAAGGTCAATCGAAATCAAGTTTAACAGCGTGTACAAGCCGGGTGGAATTGTGCCGCCCATTTGGTTGTGTGTAACTGAATAGGTTTGCAGCTTGCTCAGGTTGGCAATTTCGTTAGGTATTGTACCTGTTAGTGAGTTGTAGCCCAGTTGTATCGATTCGATATTTGTACATTGGTAAAGCCCTGCCGGAACATTGCCGCTTAAGTCGTTCTCCATTAAATTTAAATTGACCAATTGTTCGAGCTGGCCTATCTCATCAGGAATGTTTCCGTTTAGTTGGTTGTTTTGCAGCTCGAGGGTGTTTAACTCCTCAAAATCGCCAATATAGGTAGGCAGGTTGCCCGAAAGGTTGTTCTCCGAAAGCTCGATTTTGCTTACATTGCAGCCATCGTCGGTAAGGGTAATGCCGTGCCAGTTGATCACAGGTTCGGTCAACCAGTTTTCTTTGTTTGTCCAGTTGGGGCCGTTGGTGGCATGGTAAAATTCAACCAGTCGCAACGAGTCTTCGTAAAGGCAATTGTTCTCAAGGTTAATGATGATAATTTTTGATTTTATTACCAGTTCTGGTACCGAATCGTTGGTTGCTTCAACATAGTACTCGCCGACATCGGTCCACTCAAGGGGCAAAAATTTAAGCGTGTCTGATTTGAAAGGCCCCGAACGATAAGCTTCGTTTTGTCTCCAGGTGTAGTTGTTGTATTGGCCTCCACAGGGCGAAGCAATCCAGAAATTGGTTTTGACTATTCGGGTGTATTCTTGTTCTTCTCCAAACGGGTATTGAGGCACAATATCATATCTGTTGACTTTTCGTTGAAGCTCAAGGTTTTTTTCAAAATCTTCGAAAGTAAAATAGTTATTATAACATTTAAAGTCGTTCCAAACATTGGGCAGTTCGGGCAGGTT
>JAFGAF010000437.1 GCA_016933815.1 Prolixibacteraceae bacterium | reverse complement strand
ATGCTCGACTTTCATTTGGCCGAACTTTACGAAGTGGAAACCAAAGTGCTTAAACAAGCAGTAAGGAGGAATATCGATCGGTTTCCGAAGGATTTTATGTTTGAAATAAACAAAGAAGAACTTGGTATTCTGAGGTCACAATTTGTGACCTCGCCCTTAGAATCAACACGTTATGGAACAATGGTCTTCACAGAACAAGGTGTTGCGATGCTTTCGAGTGTATTGCGAAGCGACAAAGCCATTAAGGTCAACATTGAAATAATGCGGGCTTTTGTTTCGATTAGAAGGATGGCTCTGAACTACTCCGATTTGGTTTCGCGCATCGATTCGTTGGAAGAAAAATTCGACGATCAGTTTACCGAAGTTTTTCAAGCCCTGCGTTACCTCATTGAGCCACCCCAAAAACCACGAAAAAAGATAGGATACATTACCGACGAAGAAAATAATTAAACGATATGACAACAGAACAATTTAATTTCGACCACGCACAATTGGAAAGTGATTTGAATACCATCATCACCAATGCCAAAACCATTTACAACAACGTTGAGAACAAAAAACTGGCCTTTTCGCTGATCGACCTTACCACGCTGAATTCAACCGATACAGAGGACAGTGTAAAGGTTTTCACCCAAAAGGTGAACGATTTTCCGGCTAGTTTTCCCGATATGCCAAACGTGGCGGCCATTTGTGTTTATCCCAACATGGTTAAGGCCGTTGAGGAAACACTGCAATATCCCGAAGTGAATATTGCGTCGGTATCGGGTGGCTTTCCGTCGTCGATGACGTTCACCAAAGTGAAGGTAGAAGAAACCAAGCTGGCCTTAAAAGCGGGTGCCGACGAAATTGATATAGTGCTGGCCTTGAGCCATTTTCTGGTAGGTGATTACCAGTCGGCCCACGACGATATTTTTGCCATTAAAGCTGCCATGGCCGATGCGCATTTAAAAGTGATACTTGAAACCGGTGCGCTCGAAACACCCGAAAACATTTGGAAAGCTTCGATGCTGGCCATCAATGCCGGAGCCGATTTCATTAAAACTTCAACAGGAAAAATGAGCCCCGCAGCTACTCCAATGGCGGCTTATATAATGTGTTTGGCCATTGCTTTTCATTTTGAAGAAACAGGCGAAAAAATAGGTTTTAAACCGGCTGGCGGCATTGTTACATCGGAAGATGCACTGATTTACCTCGCCATTGTGAAAGAAGTGCTGGGCGACGAATGGCTTAACCCACAGTTGTTCCGTTTGGGTGCTAGTAGGTTGGCCAATAACTTGTTGAGCGATATTTATGGCAGAACTGTAAAATTCTTTTAATGCTGGTTATTCGTTCCTTATCGACTGAGCCGGCTTTTAATTTGGCAGCCGAAGAGTATTTGTTCAGGAATTTTAGCGACGATGTTTTTTTCCTGTACATCAACTCACCGGCAGTTGTTGTTGGAAAGCACCAAAATGCCATGGCCGAAATTAACCCGTTTTATGTGGCCGAGAACAAAGTAAAAGTGATTCGGCGCTTGTCGGGTGGTGGCGCGGTTTATCACGATTTGGGCAACCTCAACTTTTCGTTTCACCAAACGGTGGCCGATACATCAAAAGTGTCGTTCAAAAAGTTTAACGAACCAATTGTTGAAGTTTTAAAGCAAATGGGTATTACTGCCGAAGTGGGCAAGCGAAACGATATTTTTGTTGATGGGTACAAGGTTTCGGGGCACGCCGAACATGTTTTCCGAAACCGGATCATGAGCCATGGTACCTTGCTTTTTAACTCCGACAGAAAGGCTTTATCGTTGGCCATCAAAAACCCGTCGTTCGCCCATTTTCAGGGAAAGGCCATCCAATCGGTGCGCAGCAAAGTGGCCAATATTGTTGATTTTTTGCATGTGCCTGTTCCCATCGATCAGTTCGTTGCTCAAATTCAAGAACACATGCTTAATTCGGAAAGCAATGCTGAAATGTACAGCTTTACCGCGGCCGATGTTGAGAAAATTGAGAACTTAAGTACCGAAAAATACAATACATGGAACTGGAACTTTGGCTATTCGCCCAATTACCGGTTCGAAAAAAGTACCAATACAAAATTTGGGAAACTTGATGTTGAACTTAGTATTGAAAAAGGAATTATTGTAAGCAGTTCAATTTTGTTGAATGGTGAGCAAACCAACGAAACAATAAAAATTCAACAAATGCTTATGCAGTGTATGCATAACATTGAGCAAGTTAGTGCTGAATATATCAAGCTCGACGATTTTAACATCGAGCTTGATATTTTCCTTTCGTGTATTTTTTAGCCACGATTATTTTTCTGAAGAGTAGATAATTTTTTGGCTGTAAGGTATTCCATCGGGCGAAAGGGCATCAACCTGAATTACAAAATCGGTTTGCAGCTCATTGAGTTTTATGCTCCGTTCAATAATGCCCTGCTGATTGGGTTGTGCATTGGTTTCCCAAAAAATAGTCGATTGATATTTGAATATTTCATCAGGAATTGAATTAATATCGAAATTTTTGATTTCGGGTTCTGTTGAGGTATCTGTTTCGGTTTCCAAGCGGCTCTTAATGTTGCTGCCTCTTGTGCCTATTTCAATAATGCCTACTGTGTTGAATGCGGTATATTGTTGTATATCAACCGGGTTTGTGCTAACATTAATTGAAACTACATCGTAGGGGTTTATTTGCGTGAGTACCGATATGTTGGTGCCCATTTTCTGCCCATCGATAACGATCAGAGCTCCATCCTGTGCCAAAAACGAGTTGTGTCCGCCCGGAAATATTATTTTATCGCCCGAAATGGTAAAGGGCTTAATCATGCGAATTACATCGATAATTGCCGCGCCCGATTGCAGCATTTTTACAGTGCTTGGTACTTCTGCAGGTTTGCGGTCTTTTGTTTCGCTGCCGGCCAGTTTCAGCAAATGTTCGTTAGTGCTGAAATATTCATTAATGTTTTTGTTTGAATAAGGTTTAAAGTTTTTGAACGAAGTGAACAAGAGTATTTCTTCGAGCGATTCGTACAAGCTTCGATGCAAGTGAACGCTATAATTCTTTTTCCCATTATCGCTGACAGCTTTTACAATTATTTCGTTGTTTTTGGCAAGGTCGTAAAAGTAGAATTGCCCGTTACTGTCGGATCGGGTGGTGGCCAATGCCGGATTATTGGGGTGAACCACCATTACCATGGCGTTGGGTATGCGTTGTCTGTCTTTGTCGCTTACATAACCGCTTAAACAATTGGTTTTATGTTTTGGGGCGTATTCAATGTTGTTAATTACATCCTGCACCGAGTAGTGACGGTATTTGTTCGCAATCATTTCGGTATTGGTAATGTAATGTTCGAGCATGTTTTTGGGTGCAGGTGTCGAAAGCGGAAACTCAAGCACATTGTACGAAAGCTGCTCGTTTTTTTCAAACAGGTTGTTTGTATCGGTTATTTTTATGTCGTAGGAACCATTGCCAAACTGATCGATAAAGCTATTCAGGTCGATACTGATGTTGAGTTGTTTTGAAGCAATATCGGGGTTTACGCTTATTGGTATATCAAAACTAAGGTCTTTGTTCGGATAGTTGTAATACAAACGCTCCGAAAGAACTTTCGAGTTTTGATCGATAACCACAAAATTAACAGTTCCCAAGGGCAATTCGTTGGTTGTAATTATAAAACTATTTCGCTGTTCGGCCTTAAAATCGAGCGCCAGTTTTATCTTTCCTTTTGCTATTGCAACAAGGCTTAAGTTTTGGCCAACGTTTTTACCGGTGTTTAAAATGGCTACCCTAATTGCATTTTCTTCGGTGCGGATAACTGTAAATGCGGTGCCGTTGCTAATTGGTTTGGGTAATTCAAATTTTTGTCCCTTTCCGTATTCGCTGTTAATTTTGAATGTGTAGTCGTGATCGGGGAGTGGAACCAAGCTTAACAGGCCAATTCCGGCTTTGAGTGTTTTTCCCATGCCGGCAGGGCTTCCGTTTTCGTCGTACACTTCGCCCGAAACTTCAACAGGTGTGCCAAAGGGGTCGGTTGCCCTGTAAACAATACGTTGATTGTTGTTCAGCAGCAGGTTGTTGCCTTCAACATAAAACGAAACATTTATTTGATCTTTTGTGGTTCGGACCGGTATTTTTTGGCAAAAACCGTTTTTTCCTGCCGACTCAATTACCAAGTACAAACCATTTTCAATTTCATCGGGGAGTTTGATCTTAAGTAAATTGGGTTTTTCAACTTCGATATTTTCTTTGCTTTCGCTTATGGTTTTATGATAATCGAAAAGCTTTACGCTTACACGTTCTTTTTTTGCAGTATTGCTAATGGGCGCAAGTTGTAAATGCAATTCCAGCTCTTCGCTTGGTTTGTAAAGTGCTTTGTCGAATTTTGCTTCAAGCCGGTAATCGTTGCGTTTTAGTTGATTGATTAATACCGGTTTTATTCCTGCAAGCGATGCGTCGTTGGTTGTTGGCGCTTTGGGGTCGTAGGCAATAACAAATGCATTTCCTTCGGGTACCCAGCTTGGTAGGGTTATGAAGTTTGAACACAGCCCGTTAACTATAAAAAACTGGCCATCGGCAATTACATCGCCACCTGTTGTTCTGATCATTACCACCAAATTGGCTTCGCGTGTTGTTTGCTGGCTGTAAATGTTTACCATTTCGGCTTTGAACCAAATTTTTTCGCCGGGGGCATAAATGTCCTTATCGGTTTTAATGAATACTTTGTTGGCTAAAATATTCTCGTTTCGCTTATCGAGTTGTTTAGCTAATTCGTCGATAACAGTTTGTTGTGCAATTACTTCGGTGAAGATGTTTGCTAATAAAACGGCAATTAACAAGATAATAGTTCTCATATTGACTAGTGTTTTTAATTTCGATATATAATCATCAGGTTTTGTTTGTCGAAGTCTTTTAACGCTTTTTCGAGGTTTTCTTCAGCTTTTATGGTATTGTAATTCTCCCAAAAAGCCTTGTCGTAGCTAATTATTTTATCGGTGAAAATTTCGTTGGGCCTAAAAATTTCCTTGTGGCTGAATTTCTGAAAATCACCTTTTTCGATATTGGTGGTTAGCAGTTCTGCAACGCTGTGGAATCGGGTTCGTTCACGTTTTTCGCGGTTGTTGATTCGTATGTGAAACGAGCTGCGGGCTGTAAGTAAGTACCATTTTGCGTTGTGGTATTTGTATTGAATAACGTACGATAATTCATCGGCAATAACACGGTGCTTTTTGGGTTCTTTCAGTATGAGAGCGTTGTGCGATGCTTTAAGCCCTTGTTTGGTATATCGAAATTCAACCCTGGCAATTGCGTAGGTTTCAAGGTCGATGTATAGCTGCCCTTCGAAAAGAATATCGCGAAGGTTGCTAATGGGTTCAAAACTTACAATGGCGGCAGGCCGGTTATCAATCGAGATTGTTTTTTCGAATTCGAACGAGTACAAATGACGCAACTCGCTGTTGAGAAAGCTCTCGCGGTTTTTTACAACATCGAGTTTGGTAATGTAATACGGGCCACCTTTCAATTTGAATTGAATTTCGTTAAGGGGTTGTTGTTTCGCTGCTTTTCGTCCTTTTACAAATTTTACATTGTCGTTACTCGTTTTGTCATCGTACGGGGCTTTCAATATTTGCAAAACAGCTTCCGAAATATCAACATACTCGGAGTTTTCGCGTGTTAATTCGCGGTAAAAGGTGGTGTAAAGCGCATAGTCGGCTTCGTAATTTTGGGTGTAGTTAATGTCGGCTTTTTCGAGCAAGGTGTAAGGGTCGTACCTTACCACATCGATACTGCGAAGTTTGTAAGTTCGTTTTTCGAGCTGAATTGTTTGTTCTTCATTAATTAATTCGGCAATGGGTAAGTATTTTGTTTGGTAGCCCAGCGACGAAAAACCAAGTGTGTCGTTCTCAAATTCGTTAGGTATTTTTACTGCAAAACGACCTTCGAGGTTGGTTATGGTGCCCAAATGTTTGCCTACCAGCGATATGTTGCAATAGGCAACAGGGGTGTTGCTGTTTGCTTCATAAACAGCGCCCTTAATTATCAAGTATTCTTGGTTGTTGTTTTCTTTTTCTATTTCTTCTTGAAACAATACAACCTGATTATCGAACACTTTGTACGACAGTTGAGTTTGTGCAATCAATAATTGTATTGCTTCGTAAAGAGCTATGTTTTGCCCCTGTGTATTAATGGTTTTTGTTGCGTTCAATTGCATGGGGTTGTACGAAAAATACAGCTTGTAGTTTTGGCTGAGGCTGTCGATTATGGCGCTTTTTGAATGCTCGCCCATTGGTAATTTAACAGGTGTGTTCAAAATAGGATCACCAATTTGTGCCAGCGCTGAAAACCATGCAAAGCCAAGCAGAAAGCATATATTTAAGCATTTTTTTAACATTGTGGGTTAAAAAATTTCGTTAAGGAAAAATTGAGTTGCAATTTTTTCTCCATTTCGTAAAACGGTCATTTTTATGCGTTTATTTTCTTTTTGACGTAAAGATAGGTTAATTTCATTAAGTGTCATGTCCTTGTGCAATCTGTTGTTCATTGAAATGATTTGATCGTTTTTGCGTATTCCGGCATTCCAAGCGGGTGAATTTTCAATAACATTGTTAATGGTAAATACCGGAACACCCGGAACAGGATTAATGATTTCGAGCCCGCTCATGTTGTAATAAAAGTTTTCGTTTATACTGCTGTTGGGTCTCAAAATCAGTCGGTTGTTGTAATAATCGAAAGTTGCAGTAAAACGCCTAAGTATTTCGCCCCCTACTGAGCCGTGCCTTTGTTCTCCAATAATAATGTTGTTGATGTAATCGGCTTCGGGAAACGATACAATGGGTTTGGGCATTGGTTTTCCGCCCAGCCAAATGGCATCGAGACGTCCTTTGTAGCCATATAAATCGCCGTTTAGCCCGGCACCCAAATAGGCGTACATGTTGTTTTGAGGGATTTTTATGGTTGTGTCAACCAAGGTCGAAAGCCACATTGCATCGCTGGCACCGGTGTCGATCAACAGGTTTACCGAAACAACCGAACCATCGTTTTGTACAATTTCCGATTTAATTACAGGTTTGTTCCGAACAAAATTAAGTGGCAGTACAATGTCGTTTTTACGTGGTTTATAGGTGAAATGCTCAGGGTTATAAAGTTTTATTCGCTCGTTGGCATAATCGACAGAAACAATGTAGTGCCTGAACATGTTAAACCCTATTAGGCCGTGAACAGGCATTCCCAATATTTGCGAAATCTGAAATCCTTCGTCAAGAACAACGTTAATTCGCTGGTTTTTAGTGGTGAGCCCTTTTAGCTGAATGGTGTTATTGCCCGATTGGTAGGCTTGAGTGATGTTTTGATCGCCAAGTCCGCGTAATTCGATGGCATTGAGGTAATTGAGATTTAGTTTTTCAACAAGCGTGAGTTCGGTAATAATTGGGTCTTTAACCCCGGTGTCGAGGATGAAATTCATTGTGTCGGATCCGTTAATGCTTACCGGAATAATAATGAGGTTGCTGATCAGTTTAAAATCTACGTACATTGATTTTCGCTTGGGATTATCGAACAGAAACCCGGTCGATGGGCTATTGTACAAGCTGTTCATGTCTATTTTTCGCGAAAGCGGCACATAGTCGCGCACCATTAAAAGATTGTCTTGTATTTCAAAAATCAGGTAATAATCTTGCATTAAGCGTTCGAGCACTTCTTTAACCGATTTGTTCGAAATGCTGAGGTTAACTCGTTTCCCTTTAATCAGTTTCGAGTTATAATCGAAGTCGAGATTGAACTGATCGCATATTTTACGGATAACGCTTTCGAGCGGTTCATCTTCGACATACAACGATATGCCTTGGTCGAGTATATTGATTTGTTTTTGTGCTATTGCTTTGTTTGTACCGGCAATGCTGCCAAACAAAAATGCGCAAACTACAATATGAAATACTATTTTTTTCATGGCCATGTGTGTTTACTTGTTTTGAATTGAATATGAATAATCTCCATCTTTTTTAATTTCGAGCTGAAGTGTGAGCGCTACTACATCGAGAATGTAGTCGGGTTCTTGTTGGTTAAAAGTTGCTGTAATGGCTTGGTTTAAGTCAACATCGTTGGCAATGTTAAGTTTCAGTCCAAAAGTGTGTTCAAGTGTTTCAATAACTTCCGAAAGGCTTGTCGATTCAAAAAATATCTGGCGGGTTTTCCAAGCAAGAAAATTATTTTGAAGTGCAACTTTCTTAACAATTAGTTCACTGTTTTTTTCCAAAGTGGCCTTGTCGCCTGCGCTGAGCAGCACCATGTTGGCTTCGTTTTGCTTGTTATGCATAGCTACTTTTCCGGTTTCGACATACACTTCAACTTTGTTGTTTTGTGGATAGGCGTTTACGTTGAACGATGTGCCCAAAACCTGTACTCTTGCTTTACTTGTTTCAACAATAAATGGTTTATGTGGCATGGGTTCAACATTAAAAAAAGCTTCGCCTTTGAGCTTTATTTTTCGGGCTTTATCATCGAATTTTTTTGGGTACTTTAATTTGGTGTTGTGATTGAGGGTAACGGTTGAGCTATCGGGTAAGACAAATGTTTGTGTTTGGAGGCTGTTGCCGGTGGTGCGTATGTATGTGTAGTTTATGCGGTCGTTAATCAACAACGCCAAAAGGGTAGTGCTTACAAGCAAAATAAAAATGGCAGCATAACGCATTAAATATTTGTACGAAGAACCAGTTATGCGGTTTGTTTTGGTTTCGGCATTGACTTTTTCCCATGCAGCATTGGTGTCGAATTGTTTAAGCTGATAATAGTTGTCGATATTATTTAAAGTATGACCCGAATCGGCAATAAGCTGTTTTAATTGCTCGTTGCTTAAGGCTTCCTCAATGTATGTGCTTTCGTTTTTAGTAAGCGTTTCGCCATTAAGGTATTTGGCAATGATATCCCATTTCGCTGTTTCCATCTCTTCTAAATCATTTAAAACCAAAAAATGTTTGTGTTTATACTATTGACATTTGTAGCTTAATTAACCCTTAAGCCAAACCTATAAAAAATGAAATAATTATTTTGCGGTATTCTTTTAACGATTCGCGTAAGGTTTTAAGTGCCAGTCCCAAATGGGTTTCGACAGTTTTAACTGACAGGCCAAGTTTATCGGCTATCTCGTGGTATTTTAAGCCTTCTTCGCGACTAAGCCTGAAAATTTCGCGTCGCCGAGGGGGCAACGCTTCAATGCTTTTTTCAATTTTCGACATTAATCCGGGCTCCGGAAAGTCAATTTCGTTGATGTTTTCGTTTTGATAATTGTTGAGTGTGTAGTTTTGGTGTTGTTGTTTTATTTTTTGATGTTGAATGTGGTTAATGCATTGGTTACGAACAGCAGTGAATAAATAATTGCTGGCCGATGAATTGATATTAATGCTTTTGCGTTTCTCCCAAATTTTAACAAAAACTTTTTGAACCACATCTTCGCACTCATCATTGTCGCTCAGGTATTTTTGGGCAAATAAACACATAGGGGCATAATAGCTTTTAAACAACTGTTCGAAAGCTTGTTTGTTGCCCAATTGTGTTTTTTCAAATAATTGTTGTTCGTTTTGCATTCTTTTATATTCAGCCACAAATTACAATTTTAAAGTTTCGAAAACCAATGCACGAATAAAATTAACTGTAAATATTGTTCATAATGATATAACAGTTCATGGTTGGTTTTCACCCAATCAATTGTTTTATGTTTTAAAACATGTTTAATGCAAACGAGTTCGCAAACGTTTGCGGTTTTTATTTGATGAATTAGCTGTTTTAAATTGTTTTTTACTTGGCCAATATGCTTTAGCTTTATCAAAAATTTAATTTTTGGATACAGTAGCTGGCCATTAATTAAGAAAACATATACACATGAAACGATTTTTTGCATTTGTAATTAGCATATTTCTGATAGTATTGGTACAGGCTCAAATTGTTAGGATTGAGCCTTCGGGTGCCGGACCCGACGATGCTGCAAGCCTTATTTTTGATGCCACACAAGGTAACGCTGAATTGGCAGCCGTATCAAAAATTTATGTGCACCATGGTGTGGTTACCGACACTGAAAATGGTACCGATTGGCAATACGTTGTTGGCAATTGGGGAGCCGACGACGGAGTGGGGCAAATGAGCCCTGTTAACGGGCAACCCGGTAAATGGAAAATCGATTTCAGCCCTTCAATCAGGCAGTATTTTAAAGTTCCGCAGGCTGAAAATATTTTCCGTATTACGGCTGTTTTTCGCAGTGCCGATGGAAACACCAAAGGTACCATTGCGCCTGGAAAATATGGTTGGGGCGAAGTTACATCGAGTGGCGATTTTTATATCAACCTAAATGTAAATGCTTATGTTACAATTACAAGTCCGGTAGCAAGCGAAACCTATCTCAGCCAGGGGCAAAGTGTTGCAATTGAGGCGCTTGCTTCGGCCAATGTGAGCAAAATGTCGGTATTGCTTAATGAGGGCGATGGATACAACGAAAAAATATCGCTCAACAGTGGCCAATCAATTTCATACACTTATGTGCCTTTGCAAACAATTAAATTGGGCATAAAGGTTGAAGCCACAATAAACGGTAAACTTTACTCCGAAGAAAAACAACATCAGATAATTGT
>JAFGAF010000436.1 GCA_016933815.1 Prolixibacteraceae bacterium | reverse complement strand
GGCCATCCCAATTCATCATCCATTCCCGATACAATTTCCCACGAGTCGTTGGTGAAGTATTGAATTTGCGGGATAAGCATTTCTTCGGAGCTTTGTACAATTTGGCCGCGTAACAAAAATGAGCCGATGCTGGCTTTGCGGCTGGTGTACTCGAGATTGACTAAATTGCGTATTCCTCTGTTTTGCAATGCATCGAGTAAGCCCGATGTGATAATTACATCTTTGCCGTTTATCAGTCTTTGTTTTATTTTTTCAACAATTTCAGGGTCTTTTTTTGCTTGTTCTGTTAAAATGATCAAATCATCGTTCATCGGAAATTCAGGAATAATGTCCATTGGTATGCCTATCATCCCCAGGTAGTTTTGTAGAAAATCTTCGCCATCGGCATGGTAGGGTTTATAGCTCTTTAAACCATAGGGTTGGCCTAGTTGTGGTGCAATTTTTTCGATGATACGCAATGAGTGCGATGCTATTTTGGCCACAGTTTCGCCCTCGCTTACAGGTAAAAAGTTTTTGTAGTCGTAACTAACTTCTTCGTTTTTCCATTGGGGTTCCCAATCGGCCCTGAGCGGATACAACATCTGACGATAATCAAACAACGTCATTTCGGGTGCTTTGGCCAAAATGGTCATCCAAAGTTGTTCGGCATATCGGTCGTAAAAGCGCATGCCGCCTGTATCGACCCATCCTCCACCGTTTTTGCCCGGAGCAAGGTTGTTGTAATACCTGTAAACCAAGTACCCCAAATAAGGTTGAAGATGTTGGTTGCTGCGAACAGCATCGCGGGTTTCGGTTCCGGTGTAAACTCCGTCGAAAAGGTGGGGCTGGGTTTCGAGGTTAAAGCCCAGCTCGTGAAAATGATCGTACCAGTTCGGATATTTTATAATCACTTTCACATTTGGATTAACAGCTTTGGCGGGTTTTAGTATCGAGTTAATTGCCGCTTTGTGCATTAGCTCAAGTCGGTATTCGCTCCAACTCCTGTCGCCTTTGGCCTCGACACAAAGTTCACATTTACAGCTCGTAAAAAAGAAATCGTCGAGAATAACCTCGTCGAAATGACTTGCCGAATATTCAATGATCTCTTGCACTTTTTTTAGGTGCTCGGGATTGGTGTAGCAAAATGTTTCAAACAGGTTGCTTTCGTCAATGGTGTAAGTTATACCTGCAGCTGTTTCAATTCCCTTGCTTTCGAAAAATTTCTTGGCCTTTGTTAAGGTTGCTTCATCTACAATGAGCAAATCGCGGTGGGTTTCGAGGTAAATTTTGTCCACATCGAGTTGCGACGAAATGGTTTTCCATGTTGATTCAAGCCATGCCTGATCTTCCATTTTTTGCACTTCGTAAGCGCGTGTGTAAACCGATGTTTTAAATCCTTGGTAGTTTTTTTGGCCCAATGCAGGCAGCATTGCTGCAATACAAAAAACAACCAAAACGATAGATGATTTTAGGTTTTTCATAATTTAATAGGTTAATAATCAGATTAATAATAGGTTAATAGTTAAATGTATGTTTAGCCTTCCATCTCCTTTAAAACATTTTCTACTTCTTCTTGTGTTTTGTAGAGCTTGTCTTTGCAGTATTTCAGAAGGCCGGTAACTCGTTTTACTTTTTCAGCCAAATCGTCAACATCGAGCTCGTCATTTTCGATGCTGGCCAAAATGTTTTCTATTTCTTCAATCGACTCACGATAGCTTTGTTTTTTGTTTGCCATTTTTATTTCAAATTATTGTTTACTGTTGTTGTGATTTTTCCTTTGTAAAAAATGCTTGTAAGTTCATCGCCGGCTTTTACCTGTTGTGCGTCTTTAATGGCTTTCCCATTCATTAAAGTAATGCTGTAGCCTCTTTTTAATATGTTTTTTGGATCAATTAATCGGATGTTTTTTTCGAACCATTCTACTTTTTGATAATGACTTGTAATTTGCTGGTTGCTACGCCATTTTGCCAGATGTTGCTTTTCGAGCAGGTTTAGTGTTTCGCGTTCTGTTTTGAGTTTTATTATAAATTTTAAGTCGGATAGCTTTTGTGAAAGTTGGTTCAAGTTGTTTTTTAAGTTGGCATTTGTTTCGGCTTTTATTGCTGTTGAGCGTTTTATGAGTTTATTGTTCTCGTGGTTTATGCGGGTGTGAATTGTTGGTGATATGCTTTTTTGTGTATTATCGAGTTCGGCTGATGTACGTTCGAGCTTTGATTTAAGCAGCGGTTTAAGCAGTTTAACAGCCTGGCTTAGCCTGTGTTTTTCGTTGTCGATAAAATTGATGAAAGTGTGGTGAGTGGCTGTTTCAAGTTCATCGATTGTTTCTGCTATTAAATCGAATTTATCGATCAAGAAATTGGCTACAGCAGTAGGCGTTTTGAGTTTGGTATGGGCTACCATGTCGGCTACTGTTTCGTCTTTTTCGTGCCCAATTCCGGTTAATACGGGCAACGGAAATTGTGCTATATGAAAGGCAAGGTCGTAACTGTCGAAACAACTTAGATCCATTTGTGCCCCGCCACCTCGAATTATCACAACAACATCGAAGGCTTCTTCGTTTTCAAAAATGTGGTCGAGTGCCGCTATTATTGATTGTTCGGCATCGTTGCCTTGCATAACCGACTGAAAGAGTTTGGTGTAAAACCGATAGCCCTTATCGTTCTCGTTAAGGTGTTGCATAAAATCGAGGTATCCGGCTGCAGTTCCCGACGAAATAATGGCAATGCGCGAAGGAATATCGGGCAGCTCTATTTCCTTGTTCATGTCCATAACCCCTTCGTCAATCAAGCGTGCAATTATTTCTTGCCTTTTGCGGGCCATGTCGCCAAGGGTATAAGTTGGGTCAATGTCTTTTATGTTCAGGCTAAGCCCGTAAACCTCATGGAACTCAACCGATGCCGATATTAAAACCTTAATGCCTGCTCCAAGTGTTTGCCCGGTTGTTGTTTCGAAATAGGGTTTTATGAAACGAAATTGCCACGACCATATTGTTGCTTTTGCGCGGGCAATAATTTCGTTGCTGTTTTGGTCCTTTTCAATTAAATCGATGTAACAATGGCCGGCGTAGTTCACTTTTAATTCGCCAATTTCGGCAATAAGCCATAAGCTTTCGGGAAAGGAAAGCTGCAAAGCTTCTTTTATATAAAAATTGAGTTCTTTTAATGTGATATGGTTTTCCACGTTACTTTTTTAACAATTTTATCGAAAACGATTGTTTTTTACCATAAAGCACTGCAAAATACACACCTTTAGGCAAATTTGATAATTCTGGCAAATAAATTTCTGAAAAACCTGTTGTCGATAATTTTGCTTCGGCCATTTTTTGTCCTGTAAAGCTGAATATTTCAATGGTGGTAAGATCATTATCATGGTCCGAAATGTAAATGGTGTTTTCGAAAGGGTTGGGGAACACCTCAATGTTTTGTTTGTTATTGGTTAATAGTGTTGTGCTTAGCTCGGGAAAAAGCAGTTTAAAGTTGGGGATACCATAGCCGTACGCTACATCGTGTTGCGGGTATAAATTGCCCAAGCTCTTTATGAGTTCGTGTATTTCGAAGGCATTTTTTTCGGGGTACAAAGCAACAAGGCAAGCGGCCATGCCGGCCATTATTGGCGACGAGAACGATGTTCCGCTACCGGTCGATACACTTTCGGGGTAAATCGAAATGGTTGTTGCAACGCCTTGTGCTGCAATGTCGGGTTTGGGAACAATGCTGTCGCCCGAAAAACCCCTCGACGAAAAACCCGAAATTTGTCCACTTTTGTCGACTGCAGCAACGGCCAAAACATTTTTCGCATCGGCAGGCGCCGAAATATGGTACCATTGGTCGTTGCCCGAGTTACCCGCGCTGATTAAGGTCACAATTCCTTTTTCTACAGCCTTGTTTGCTGCTTTAGATATGCGCAAAGTACTGCCGTTAAGTTGCTCGTAACTATGGTTGAATATTGAATCGTCGAATTCGGTGTATCCCAACGAGGTGTTGATTACGTCGCAGCCTGTACTGTCGGCAAATTCGGCAGCAATTATCCAGTAATCTTCTTCAACCGGAAATTCGCTGTAGTCGTCTTCTGAGCGAAGTAACCAATATTTTGCCATAGGGGCGGTACCAACAAGTTGCCCGGGCAGGTTGCCTGCCATTAGCGAAAGTACAGCGGTGCCATGGTAGTGTTCGCGGTAAACATTGTTGTTGGCCGACGAAACAAAATCAACAGTGCCTAAAATGCCGTTGCGGGCACGCAGCGAGTCGAAAGCTGGCAATAAATCGGTATTGCTAAAACCGGCATCAATTACTGCAATGTGTATTCCTTCGGCTTTTGAATATTGGTGAAGGATATGTCCGTTAAGCATCGAAATTTGCTTAAACGAATTGCCGTAAATCGATTGAGCCAGACTGTCTTCTTCCGAAAATTTATTGCCCCGGCTTTTCATTATTGTGTTTTTACGTAACTCGTAAAATTCAACAAACGATGGCTTAAAAACCGTGTTGATATCAATTGAGTCGGGCAAATAGGCTATTGCTCCGTTCATCCATCGGCTGGTATGTTTAACGCCAAAACCAATTGCTTTGAGCGAATCGGTAAATGCTGGGTTTACAGGTAAATCGGTCGAGTCAATTTCGATGCCCATGCGTTGTCGGCGAGCCATAGCTCTTTCCGTTAGATAATCGGCAGGTGTGTCGATGCGATATGGCGTGCCTGCTTTAGTGTTGAATTGCACCCAATAAACAAATTGGCCGGCATTGTTTGCAGCACAGAATATGCTTGTAAAAAGCAGTATGGTAATCAGTATTTGCTTCATTATTCAGAATAAACAAAGCAAAGTTAAAATTTGATTGGCAATTATGCTATTTTATTTTCGGCAAATAATACCGCCGCCTACTACATCGCGGTTTTCGTAAAAAACAGCCGATTGACCCGGTGTTACAGCCCAGGCAGGTTCGTAAAATTCAACCCTTATTTTGTCGCCCTGTTGCGATATGCGGCTTAATGTACCTTTGTTGTTGTAGCGTATTTTGGTAATCACTTCCAACTCGCCTTCAATGTTTTCGTATTTCATCAGGTTAATATTGTCAACCCAAAGTTCGTTTTTGTTCAGTTCGTGCCTGTCGCCCAAAACTACGGTATTTGTTTCGGGGTCGATATCGATAACATACATTGGCCTGCCCAGTGCAATGTTTAAACCTTTGCGTTGCCCTATGGTATAAAAAGGGTAGCCTTTGTGAGTGCCCAAAACTTTGCCGCTTGTATCAACATAGTTTCCTTCGCCAATGTTGTTGGCAAATTCGGGAACACGCTCGTTGATAAAGCGCCGGTAGTCGTTGTCGGGAATGAAACATATCTCCTGGCTTTCGCGTTTTTTTGATATGCTTTCGTAGCCCTTATCGTGCGCAATTTTTCGAACCTGCGGCTTATTGAGGTTGCCCAGCGGGAAGAGTGTTCGCTTTAGATCGCTTTGCTTCAATTGCCACAAAAAATAGGTTTGATCTTTGTTGTCGTCGTCGCCCTTAATCAGATAATACCTACCGTTGTTTTGTCCAATTTGGGCGTAATGTCCTGTTGCAATGTAATCGCAGCCCAGTTCGTCGGCCTTTTTGATTACTTCGCCCCACTTTATGGTGCGGTTACAAACTACGCATGGGTTGGGCGTACGCCCCGAAAGGTATTCTTTAATGAAATCCTGAATAACGGTTTTATCAAATTCTTTTCTGATATCGAGAACGGTATGGTCAATGTGCAAATCGTTGGCCAATGCTTTGGCTTCGAAAATGGCATCTACGCTGCAACAACCTGTTTGTTTTTCCATACAGGCAGGCGAAATGGCATCGTAAGGCCTGTAGGTGAGCCCGTGCAGTTCGTAACCTTCTTCTTTCAATAGCATGGCAGCAACCGAGCTGTCGATACCCCCGCTCATACAAAGTAATACTTTCCCTTTCAATTCAAAAAATATTAAAATTCGACTGCAAAGTAAATAAAAATAAATAAGACTTCTAAATCTTAAATTAATCATCGTCTATTCGTTCAATTTTAAATAACGAATATCAGCTTGTGCTTAATGCCGATTTATTATATTTGAAAGCATTACTTTGGGTTAATCAATTTCAAAACATTGTTTATGAAACGTTTATTAGTTTTTTGTGTTGCTGTGTTCATGTTGTTTGGTATTCTTTTTATAAAGTCAAACAAAGCATATGCTGTAAGTTGTCCGTTTGGTCGCGGAGTGAATTTAACCAATTGGTTTCAAGTGAATTCGGCTAAGGAAATTCATTTTTACAAATACAGTAAAACCGATTTTGAACAAATAAAAAGCCTGGGCTGCGATGTGGTTCGTTTACCGGTTAATATGCATTTTATGACCAATGGTGCACCCGATTATACTTTCGATCCGATATTTCTGAATTACCTCGATCAGGTGGTGGATTGGTGCGACGATTTGTCGATGCACCTGATTATCGACAACCACACTTTTGATGTCGATTCCGATACCGATCCAAACATTGGTGCTGTTCTCGAAAAAGTATGGACACAGCTTGCCTTGAGGTATAAGAATGCTAATGATGATATTTATTTCGAAGTACTTAACGAACCACATGGCATTGCCGACGATGTTTGGAATGCTATACAGTTAAAAGTGGTTGAGGCCATTCGGAAAGTTAACACAAAACATACAATTATTATTGGGCCTGCAAGCTGGAACAGTTACAACAACCTAAGCAAAATGCCTGTTTATAACGACGATAAACTTATTTATACTTTTCATTTCTACGATCCCTTTTTGTTTACTCATCAAGGTGCCAGTTGGTCGAATCTCGATTTGGTACAGCACATTCCTTTTCCGTACAATGCCGAAACCATGCCTCAATGCCCGGCTGAATACAAAGGTACTTGGGTTGAAGATAATTACAGGGGATACAGCTCAAACGGAACGGTTCAAAAAGTTAAGCAACTAATCGATATTGCTGTTAAATTTTCTACCGAACGTAATGTGCCAATTTTTTGTGGCGAATTTGGTGTTTTCGATACTTATTCCGACCCTGCTCAACGGGTGTTTTGGTATGAAACGGTTCGCGAATATCTCGAACAAAAAAATATTGCATGGACAATATGGGACTATCACGGCGGTTTTGGGATTTTTAACAAAAATGGAAATAACATGTTCGAGCATGATTTGAATGTGCCATTGCTTGAAGCTTTGGGCTTTAACGTACCCAATCAAACTCCTTATTCAATGAGACCCGATTCGGTTGGTTTCAAGATATATACCGATATGTTACAGGCCAACTTGTCGAATTCGAGCTTTGGTAATGGTACCCGAAATTTCTTTTCTGAATCGTATCCAAACAACGGAGAATATTGTATCGAATGGGCACAGCCGGGCAGGTACGAGGTTGTTGGTTTCGATTTTGTTCCCAACAAAGATTTAAGTGTATTGAAAGAGAATAACTTTGCCCTTTCGTTTTTGGTGCGTACCAATTTGCCCGAAGCTAAAATTGATGTTCGTTTTTTAGATACTAAAACCGATGAACCCGACGATCATCCGTGGAGAATGAAATACACAATCGATAGTGAATTGCTTTTGCCCGATGAGCAATGGCATAAAGTATATGTGCCACTTACCAGTTTTTCTGAAGGTGGTTCGTGGGATGGCGAGTGGTTCAACCCCAATGGAAAATTTGATTGGACAGCTGTAGATAAGCTTGAGTTTGTTGCCGAACACATAGGGTTTGGTGAGTCGCGCATGTTTTTCGACGATGTTGTAATAACCAACCTCGACACAGCACAGGTGAGGGTTCGGGTTTCGGTAGAACAACAAATCCAAAAAGAATTTTTTGCTCACATCGAAAATGGTGTTTTGCGAATTGAGGTAAATGAACCCACGCTGATTGAGTACAAGTTAATGTACATAACAGGATCAACAGCTCATTCGGGCACTTTTTTAAATTATGCCGAAATTGCTGTTGACCATTTACCCAAAGGTATTTATGTGCTTTACCTGAATAACCAATTGGGTTTTGTTGAAAAACGAAAGCTTGTGATCAGATGATATTTTCCTGTTTATGAGGTTTTTCGTTTGATGCCGCAACCCAAGTTGCGGGTCTCTTTGATGCCTATTTCTTTTCCTTGTCCAAGGTTATTTAATGCATCTTTCAGATAGAACTCTTTTACCTGTTTTGCATCTTTGTGGTTATCGTCGATGGCTCCCTTGTAAACCAGTTTGTTGTTTTTGTCGAAAAGAAAAACATGCGGTGTGGTTTGTGCCCCAAAAGCATTGGCCAGTTCACTTTCGTCGTCGAGCAGGTAAGGCCATTTGTAATTGTTATTTTTAGCGTGCGATTTCATTGCATCGAACGAGTCAACACCATTACGGTTGTTGTAATTTGAATTGACCAGAACCATGCTTACTTTGTTTTCTTTAGCAATTTTATCAACCATCGGAAAGCGATCTTCCCAAGCTACAACAAACGGACAAGTGTTGCACGAGAAAATAACCAGAGTTCCGTTCTCTCCTTTAAGTTGATCGATATTTGCATTTTTGTTTGAAGTTGCACATTCCATTTTTTCACTTTGGGGCAATTGGTCTCCAATGTTCAGTATCGGAAATTGCGCATTTGCCAGGGTTGCCGATAGTAAAAGTAGAATGAATGTTATTTGTTTCATGATGCTAATGTTTAAAGTTTAAACCATACAAACATTAGCAGCGTTAAAAAGTTTACAGATAGTGCGTTGCAATTTGTTATTGCAATGTTAAAAAAGGCAAAACCGCCCGATCTGATCGGGAAGTCTTGCCAACAGGTTCTAAAAAATAATTGGGTATTTTATTCAATAAAGGCTTTTACGTATTCGCCTCTATCATCTCTGATGCTTCCAACAATAACCATAATAAGGTCGATAAGGTACCAAATGCCTAACCCTCCAAATGTAAACAGCATAAGCAGGCCTGTTCCTACACGGCCTAAGTAAAAACGGTGTACACCAAACACACCAAATATCCAGCACAAAAGCAGCGTAACTAACCAACGCTGGTTGAATGTTCTGTTACGGGCAACATCGGGTTGCGGAACATTGCATTTTGGGCAAACGGCTGCTCTTGAGTCGATTACCGCCCCGCAGCTAAAGCAATATTTTTCGAATTCTGTTCTCATGATATTTTAAATTTTTACGATACAAATATGACAAGCTTTTGTTTAAAGGAATAGCTTTATTGGATAAGCTTGCGCTTTTTATCGGTAAAAGTGCAGCTTTTTGTGCCGAGAAAAAAAATGGTTCATTTTAACGAAATCAACTTGCTTTTACCAGTAAGTATTTGTGCATACTTTTCAAGTAGTTCGGGTTGTTGTGAGCCTAAAACCAGCATAAACTGCATTAATGGCTGTTTTGAATTCAATTTCGAAATCTTGATGGTTTCGGGTTCCGACAGGTCGAATTGTGCTTCCGATTCCGGCTCAATTACAATTGAATATCCTTTTGATGAAACCAAACAAACGTTGTTGCCCGATGAAAATGATTTGATGATGTCGGGTGTGTAGCAAATGCCTTTTTCCATATTTTGCCATTTGTTTTTGATGGCTTTGCATGTAAGTAGTTTTAATGTTTCGTTTTTACATGCCTTGTATTCTAAGCTTGCATCTTGTTTGGCATTTTTTGTTACTATTGATTCGTTGAGCAGAATAGTTCCATTTTCTTTCGATACATATGTTAAGCTTAATGGTTTCTTGTTGATGCTTATTACAATGCCTTTGGGGGCGGTTGTTGTTATTTGCATCATTTCGTCGAGCTCCTCAACGTAAATTGAACCTTCGAGGTGTTTGTGTTTGCTTATTTGGTCGGGTTGTATCAAATGAAAACTATTATCGGCCGAAGCACTAACTTGAATTGCCTGCCCGTCGATTGCCGATATAAGTATCTGTGCCCCGCTACTGGTCTCAATCAAAACTTCTTTGTCGGTTATTTGCCGGTAGTGCTTAAAATTTCCCAAACTTTTTGAATAGCCGGTAAAGGTTAAGCAGCACAACAATAAAAGCACAGCAAATGAGCAAGCTTTCTTCATAAAAATATTATATGAATTTATACACACGCTTTCCAAAGTCAAATAACGAAATCAATCAAAATGCTTAATCCGGATTATTTCGTTTATTTTTTGTTTTGCTGATTCAAATATAGCATATTAATCTGAAAAACAATACATAATATTTTGTGTCGAATGCATTTTTAGCGGTTCCAAATTTCCCATGCTGCCAATGCTTGCCCGTGTAGCATTTCGAGACCATTTTTGGTTTTTGCTCCTTTTTCGGCTCCTTTTTGCATAAATAAAGTAACATCGGGGTTGTAAACCAAGTCGAAAAGAACATGGTTTTCGGTAATTGCGTTATAAGGTATTTGAGGGCAGGTATCGTTGTGTGGGAAAGTGCCCAGTGGTGTGGCATTAACTATTACAAGATGATCTTTTATGAAAGCTTCATCAATAGCGTCGTAACGTATCTCGTTCTCGAAAAGTTCATTCTCGATCGAAGCCGATACGTAAGTTATGCCCAGTTTCGATAAAACATGTTTTACGGCTTTCGATGCCCCGCCTGTTCCAAGTATAAGTGCTTTTTTGTGTTGCGGGCCGAGCATTGGTTTTATAGAGCGTTCAAAGCCAATTATGTCGGTGTTGAACCCTTTAAGTCGCATGCCTTGGGGCGTATTCATTATTTTTACTGTATTCACAGCCCCAACTTGCCTGGCTTCGTCATCAATTTCGTTTAGGAAAGTCATTATTTGCTGTTTGTAGGGTATGGTGCAGTTTAATCCGGCAATGTTGTCGTACTGGTCGAAAATTGAAGCGAATCGGGCTATGCTGTCAATTTCGAAGTTGATGTATTGATGGTCGGTAAGGCCTTCGTTTTCAAATTTTTCGGTAAAAAACTTTTTCGAGAAGGAGTGCCCGAGCGGGTAACCTACTAATCCAAATGTTTTCATCTGTATGTTTTTTAATTTGTTTTTTTCGATGCTAAAGTTTCTGTTATCCAAATAACAACTATTCCACAAATGGCCAATAATATCGATCCCATAACCTCGCCGGTAAAACTTTCAGGCACAAACCATTGGTAGCCTTCAATTACTGTTTTTCCATTTTTCACGAGTGCTTCGCCACTTGAGGTTAAAACAGGTATTTCGTTTTTCCATGGCCAAATTATCCCCAGCGAACCTAAAATAAAACCGGTAAGTATGGCAATAGTTTGGTCTCTGAATTTGCGGTAAACCCATGCCAGAATGTTCGAGAAGGCAATAAGACCCAGTGCTGCGCCAATCACTACGGGCAACAATATTTTTAGGTCGAAATTGTTTACTGCATCAATCATAACCAGTTGGTAGTTGCCCATTAAAATTAATACAAACGAGCCCGACAGCCCCGGCAAAATCATGCTGCATGTGGCAACTACACCGCAAAGCAATAAGTACCAAAGCGAGCTGTTTTCCTGAGCCGGCGTTAAAAGCGAAAGGCTTACTGCTATTGCTGTACCTGTTACGAAAGTTAAAACTACGGCAACCGAGAGCTTGTTGATTGTTTTTCCTACAAAATAAATTGAAGCTAAAATGAGACCAAAAAAGAAGGCCATGATGTACACGGGATAATTGTCGAGCAAGTAGCCAAATAACTTGGCTATTGATAAAATGCTAAGCGCTACACCTGCAAAAACTGCGATCAAAAAATGAAGGTTTACGTGTTGTGCAAAAGCTTTGAATTTTCCGGTAACGAAGAGTTTTATTGCAGTTGCATTGAACGATTTTATGGCGTTGATGAGTTGTTCAAATATACCGGTAATAAGCGCAATGGTGCCACCCGATACTCCGGGTATTACATTGGCTGCGCCCATTCCCATTCCTTTAAAAAACAACGATATATAATTTTTCATTTCGATTTTGTTGGTATTGATTTAATCCGATGGTTTGTTTATTGATTGTTGTACTGGGCTATCAGTTTGGTAACCCATTCAATAGCAGCTGCATCGGGGTAGGTTAAAAACAAGTACATGAAATTTTCGGGCTCGTATTTAAGCGCTTTTGTGAGGTGTTTTTTTGCTGTTTTGTAATCGCCTGTTTCGAGGCTGTAGGCTGCAATGCGGTAATCGATCAGCGAAAAATCGGAGTGGTAGGCCAGTGCTTTTTTCAGGGTGTGAATAGCAATGTTTAGCATTCCCTTTTTTGATAAATAAGCAGCATAGCTTAACCAATATGAAGCAAATTCGGGTTCAATTGAACAGGCTTTTTCGTAAGCATCGATTGCATTCTGATAATAATTAATTTTAGCTGCCGATTTTGCAAGTAGAAACCAGCATTCGCCATTGTCGTTTTCGTACTTAACGGTATTGTTAAACATTTGGTATGCTTCGAATTTTTTCCCTTCGCGTTGTTTTACCAGGGCCATTCCAAACCATGCCCTTTCGTTTTGAGGGTTTTTATCGAGCGTTTTTTGGTACAATTCGGCAGCTGTATCATATGCTTTTAAGCGAAGGTGGCAATCACCAATAAGGCAGAAAACATCGTCGTTGAGGGGTTCTAATTTGCCGAAATGATTAAAGCAGTCGATGGCTTTGTGGTATTGTTGTGCCAACATGTACGAGTGCCCCAGGTTGTACCATGCATTGTTAAAATCTTCGTTAATAACCAGGGCATATTCATAAGCTTCAATCGACTCTTCGAAACGTTGCAGCTTGGTAAGTACAATGCCAAGGTTGAACCAGGCAGCATCCGAAAAGGTGTCGAGGTCGATGTATTTATTGTAATAATGAAGGCTTTTTTCGTTTTGCTCGATTCGTTCTAAGCAGTAGGCCAATTCGTAAAGAGCCGGTTCGTGAAGCGGGTTGGTGTTAACGCTTTTTTCAAAGTATTTGATGGCCTCATCGTAATCACCGCTTTGTTCATACGAATAACCAATGTTGAACAACATTTCATCTTTTTCTTGAACCGAATGCTCAATTGCTGTTTTGAACGATTTTGTTGCTCCGTATTTATCGCCTGTGAGCAAAAGGGCCGAGCCTTTGATCATGTGCAACTCGGGGTTGTTTTTTTCTATTTTTAATAAATCGTTGGCCAGGTTTAACGAGCGCGATATTTCGCCAATGTTGAATAATATATTCACCAGCCGAACTTTCAAGTCGATCGATGTTGGGTGCTGTTCCATGCCCATCTCAACAACTTGCAGGGCCGGGTATATCTTTCCTTCTTCGATAAAACGTTCGGCAATGTGTTCAATTTGAATAACATCGAAATAGCGTTTTGAACCACGTCGCAACATGTCTTCGTAGCGCTTGAGTGCTTCGTTTATTTCTTGTTCGTCGTAATATTTTCCGGCTTCCCTGTTCACTTTATATGCTTAGTTCAAAATTTTGCTACAATATCTATTGATGCTCTGGCCTTATTAAATCGTTAATGGTTTTTACGGGGTTGAAAGTTTCGGCCGGTACTTCTACAAAAACGGTGTTCCAGTTGCTCATAGCCCCGTTCCAAAGGCCGGGCAGTTCAAGTGCTTTCAGTTCGGTGCCATCTTTCGATTTTTTTGAAATAAAACCTGTTTGTGGGTCGGTGTATTTTGCAAGGTCGTATTTTTCGCCTTTGTGGTTTTTGATGCTGCAAATTAAATCAACCGGGTTAAAGTGGGTCGATTGGGCAAACAACTGAGCCTGCTCGGGGTTGTTGAGGTCGATTTGTGCTTTTTCGACAATTTGAAGCGATGCACTGCCATCGGGATTTTTGGCCCAAAATGGTCCGCCTCCGGGTTCTCCTTCGTTTTTAACCATTCCGCAAACCCTTATTGGCCTGTCGAGTTTGGTTTTCAGGAAATTGATTTTTGAAACCTTGTCAATAAAATTATCTTCAAACTGTATGCTTAGCTCCTTACGAACAAAGTTTTCGATGCTTTTTAGCAGATCATCGTCGATGTTTGTTTCGGCTTTTTCGAGTTTTTCGAGGTAGGTGAAAGCTTTGTTTCGCAGTGAAACTAACATGCCGGCCAAAGCTTTTTTGTAGCGCTTGGTTTGATGTTTCAATCGGTCGGGTACAACATTGTCGATATTTTTGATGAAAACAATGTCGGCTTCCAGTTCCGAAAGGTTCTTCAGTAGCGCGCCGTGGCCGCCGGGCCTGAATATTAGTTGGCCATTCTCGTCGCGAAAGGGTTGATTGTTTTTGTCAACTGCAATGGTGTCGGTAGCCGGGTGCTGAAACGAAAAACTTACGTCGAACTTAACGCCAAAACGTTTTTGGTAATCGGTTATTACCTTGTTGAGCAGTTTGTTGAAGCCATCGATGTGCTCGGGCGAAACGGTAAAGTGTACTTTTGCAATGCCATCGGAGCCGGTGCAATACGAGGCTGTTTCAACCAAATGTTCTTCAAAAGGGGTGCGGGTATTGGGTTTGTAATTGTGAAATGCCAACAGACCTTTGGGCTTGTTTCCGTAATCTAAGCCTTCGGACGAAAGCAATGCTTGTATGATTTCTTTCGGGCTTGTTCCGGAGCAAGTGTTTTTAAGTTTTTTGTAAAAGGCAAATTTTTCGATATTGTTGATAAAAGTATCGATAAAGGCTGTGTTTTCGCCTGTTTCCAAATAAGCGTACAAATCCTTAAACATGCGGCTTGCAGCACCCGAGGCCGGCACAAATTTTATGGTGTTTAAGCCCGATGATAAAGCGTTTTCGAAAATTGAAACATTGCGTTGTTCTTCGTCTTCGCTCATAATTTTAATGCCGTTTTGTGCCGTAGCTGCCATTAATAAATGCATGAGCGGAAAACCATTGGTGAAACAAGCAATTTGCTGTTCGATGTCTTCGCTTGTAAGCCCTTGGCTACTAATTTGTTTAAGGTCTTTATCTGTAAACATTTTGTTACTTCTTCCAATTCATAAAAGTAAAAAACAAAAGTAGATTAGATTTCGGATTATACCTATTTCCTTCAACTTTTTATTAACATTTTAAGGCAATGTTATCATTATTAATGCTTTTGAATTTGATCCGATTCTACAATAAAGTTGCCTGTTTGCGTGATTTTTGCCATGTGTATCATGCAGCTTGCTATTTTTTCAGCGCTAACTGCTTTTATTTTTTTCATTGGTCCTACCATCATCCAATCTATTAAACGGTAAATGGCTGCGCCAATGCTTTCCGAAAGTCTGAATTCGTCGCGTTTGCCCGTAATTAGCGATGGCCGCAAAATGTAAACAGTTTTTATTCCCGAAGCTTTTATGGCTTCTTCCATTTGACCTTTGGTGCGCATGTAAAAAAACATCGACTTTTGGTTGGCACCCTGTGAACTTACTACCAGAAACTTATCAATTTTGTTCTTTTTGCATAAGCCAGCGAGCTTGACTACATAATCGAAATCGACTTTTTTAAGACCTGCTTTACCCGATTTTTTTTGGGTAGTACCTAACGTACAAAAGCATTCGTCAATACCGGCTTCAATGGTTAAATCTTCGAGTTGGTCAAAATCACAGGTAAGTACACTTAGTTTTTTGTGCTTGTTGTTGATTGGTCTACGCGATACAACAATTATTTCTTCGTAATCGGGGTTTTCGATCAATTGCTTGAGCAAATGTTTTCCAACCAAACCGGTAGCACCGGCCAGTAATGCTTTTTTCTTCATAGGTCAATAATCAAATTATATTTTTTCGAGTACAGTGGGGTTAACCCAACCACTGTTTCCATCTTCTAACCTGATTTCGACCCAATTGTTCACTTGGTTGGTAATGTTCACTTTCAATCCTTCGTGAATAACAAACAAATCGGTTCCGCTTTCGTTGGGCGATGCTTTTACCGTAACAGTGGGTGTTACAACTATGGCATGCGTGCGGTTTTTGATTTTCTGGTTTTGTTGAATTGTAAAAAGAAGTGTTAGCAGAGAAAAAGCTAACATGATTATGGCCAGGCTAAATGTAATTTTTTTTATGCCCGGAATACCCGAAACGAAGAAGAAAAGTGCAAAAACAAGCATCAGTATAAAAGTCGCAATGCTTGTCTTGGCCCATCCGTCGGTGTCGGAAAGGTTCACGATGCTGCGCCACCATTTCACAAAAAATGGTGTTGGCAAGGGCTCTATTTTATCAACAATGTACTGGTTGGCCAAGGCAAGGTTGTATTTTATATCGTTGTTGTTGGGTGCTAACAACAGTGCCCGTTCAAAATTAACAATGGCTTTGGTGATGTTACCTGTTTTGTAATAAGCATTTCCAAGGTTATAATACAAAGTAGCCGAACTATACTTTTCGGCAACCAATTGCTGGTACATCGAAAGGGCTTTTTCAAATTCGTTGTTCGAATACAGCTCGTTGGCTTTTTGCAACGAGTCAGACGGACTGGCCAAAGCTATTGTGGCCAAAAAAATGAAGACTATATTTATTGCTATTTGTTTCATAATGAGCAAAATTTGAAAACGGTTTACGATTTTCTTTTTCTGATTTGCTTTTCGAATTTGCCAATTAATTTCTCAGCCTTTTTGTACAGCTCGGTAATTGATTGGTTCACAGCTGTTGGCGCGTAACGAGCCATCTCGCAAATGTCGATTGTTTCGATAAATTCATTGATAGTGGCTTCATCAACACTGAAACGATCGAGAGTAGTTCGGGCATTGTCGCGGTTAAGTTCCGAAACCGGAATAGCAAGTTTATCGCTTAAATATCCCCAAAATGCTTTTAGCAGCGCTTCGAAAAAGTCGTCGGTATTGTTCTTTTTCACACAAATCGAAGCCGCTTTTAGGTGCTTACGTGCCATTTTGCTTGCTTTTTTGTTGCGCATTAAAGCAATGTTGGCATTTTCGCGTGCTTTTTTACGTTGCAGGGCCAAAGCCAATGCAAACAGCAACAATGCTATTGCATAGCTGCCAAAAAACATAAAGCTGCCAAAAAACTGGTCGTTCAGGCGGTTCAGCTTTAAATTGTCTTTTTGTATAAAGCGGATGTCTTGCCCTAAAAATCGGAGGTCTTCTTTCGATACCGAGCTCATAACAGTTGTCGATTGGTCATCGGCTCCTTTCAGCACAGTAATGTCGAATTGTTTGGTGAAAAGTGTTTTGAATTTCTTTTCGGCAGGGTCGAAGTAGGTGAATTGCTGAGCGGGTATTGTGAAATTTCCGGCAAAACGTGGTATCACTACTTGTTCGAACGATGTTGAACCTACTATTCCGGCCTCGGTGGGTTTATTGTTGTAGCTGGTGCGTGGGTCGTACACTTCAAAATCGGGCGGAAAGTTGAATTTTACTGGCGAAATGTGCCTTAGATTGCCATTGCCGTCAACTTTTACCCTGAGGGTAAGTGCTTCGTTAGCAGCAACTTCGATTTTGTCGATACTCGATGAAAGTGTAAAACGGCCAACTGCGCCACCAAAACCTGCCGGTGCCTGTGGTAATTCTTTTACGGTAATGGGTATCCGTTTCGATTTTGATTTGGTTCGTACGTTTTGGATCGAGCCAAAAAAATCGTCGAAAACGCTTTGCGATCGCACCCGTTGTTGCACATCGAACACCATTTCGGCCGGTTCAATGGCCAAATTGCCGGTTTGTTGCGGAACAAGAATTTTCTTTTGCAGGGTATATACATTGTAAATTACACCATCAACGGCTTCGCGGGTTCGTGTTTGTTCGGCCGGTGGCAGCTCAATGTCTTGGGTCCAGAATCCTTCGAACGAGGGCAGGGTTTGATCAACAATCGACAAAGCAACGCGGCTGTAAAGTTTAAAGGTGAGCATTATTTGTTCGCCCTTGTAAACATTGGTTTTATCGGCTTCGTAACGAATAAACAGTTGATCGCCGTAGTTAGCCGTTGTTTGTGTTTGCTGATTGCCCGAACCCGATGGGGGGACTGTTGCGTTGGGCTGTTGTCGTCCCTTAATAACCTGAATGTTGATTTCGTTCGACGGATATACTTTTCGGTTAACTTTTATGGTAGCCGGCGATATGGTGAAAGTGCCTTCGGATGCGGCCCTTAAAATATAGGTGTAGGTGTAATTTACTGTTTGTGTTGTGCGCCCGTTGATTATTTGAATACTGCGGCTCGACGAAACGCTTGGTCCCATCAGTACATCAAAATTGTTGATTTCGGGCATGCGTAAGTCGTCGCCTTTAGCGTTAAGCGACAAGGTAAGGCTAAACTGTTCGCCAACAGTAACAATGCTTGGTGCCGACATGCTGAATTGTACTTCGTCGGCGAAACTGAACAAGCCGGCCAGCATCAAAAGTATGAGTAGGTATTTTCGTTTCATCATTTTTTTCAGGCTTAAAGTTTACAAAAATATAAAAAGAACCCGCAATGTTGTTGCCATTTCGAACTTGTTGTTACCAATCGTTCTCTGGGCGGTTCGTTTTTGCTTTTTCAGCTTTTGCCTTGTTTACTTTCTCTTGTGTTTGTTGTTCATCGTTTTCAAGCGCTTTAAGCATTTGTTCGGCATTCTGTTTCGATATTTTTGGTTGCTGTTGTTGTTCTTTTTGTTGATC
>JAFGAF010000435.1 GCA_016933815.1 Prolixibacteraceae bacterium | reverse complement strand
AGCATATCCGATGCTTTTTCTTCAAGGGGTTTCATGTTGCCGAATTCGTGGTTCAACAAGTGGAACATGGCATGTGAGCAGGCTCCGCACTTCCAAAATACTTGTCGGGGATTTAGTTTTTTAGTGGCTGTATTCATAGCTTTAATCTTTTGTCTTTTGTCTTAAATCTTATATCTTCAATCTTATATCTTCAGTCTTTCGTCTTCGATCTTTTGTCTTCAATCTTCTTATTCAAAACCGGATCTTCGTCATACTGAAATGAAAACACTTCGTTGAGTGGCTTTCCGAAAATGTGCGATATTCGGAAGGCCAACTCCAAAGTGGGCGAGTACTTGCCGTTTTCGATGGCTACTATGGTTTGGCGCGTTACGCCGGTGCGGTCGGCCAGTTCTTGTTGGGTCATTTCGTTGGCCATAAAACGCAACGTTCTGATGTTGTTGTTTATTAAGCATTTGGCCATAATTATACCCCCTTTCTGTAATAGTATAGTTTCACCAGTTCTGAGATAATTGCAGAACACAAACCCGAGGCCAGCAAAATGATGAACATGGCCGATGGTTTTGCGCCGAAGGCCAATGCAACCATTGCAGCAACAAAACCGGTAGTGAAAATCCAATGCGAAACCCTTATCGATTTTAATTCGATAATCCTGTCGCGCTCGTCATCAATGGTCGGAATGTCTTCTTTGGTTATAATTTTGTTGATAATGGCATAAATAATTTGGACGATAATTAAAGCCACAATCGAAACAGGTATCAACCATAAAAACGATTTGCCCCAGAACCTGAAATCATTAAGTATTTCAATGTTTACGGCTACATGTTTCTGATAAACATACAAAACATACAGCCCGATGGTAACTATTGTTGCAATCAGGTTTACTACTATTTGTCGTTCTTTTTGATCCATAATTTTTGCTTTAAGTTTAATAATTTTGACTACAAGTAAAATAATAACGACACAAAGATAAAAAAAGCATACACAATGTCAAAAATAATATACATAAAAATGAAATATTTTTT
>JAFGAF010000434.1 GCA_016933815.1 Prolixibacteraceae bacterium | reverse complement strand
TTACAAAACCAATTCCCAAAAATACATGGGTACATCGCATTCGGTAAAACCCGCTTTTTTGTACAAATTTTGTGCGCCGTGGTTGTCGTGGCGTACTTCGAGAGTAATTTTGCAATAGCCCTGTTGGCGAGCATCATCAACAATACCTTGCATTAAGGCTTCGCCAATACCCCGGCGCCTGAAATGTTGCGAAACTGCAAAGTCGTGTATGTTGATTAATTGTTTGGCTTTAAAAGTTGAAAAGTTAATAAAGCAATTGGCTATTCCCGCAGGTTGATTGTTGCAATAGGCAATGAAAAATACGTAATTGGCTTGTTTTTTTAATCCGGCTACAATATCATTGGCCAGTTGTGAGGGCATTGACCACTTGCCACCCATGGGGTCTTGCATGTATTGATCTAACAGTTGCAACATATGTGCTGCATGTTTTTCGTTGTTGATATTACCTTTGATTACTTGAATATTTTCCATAAAAAGCTTTCTTTGTAATGGTTTTGTGCCCTTAGCGGGTAGCTTAAATTTTACATTTACTGCAAAAATAACACAATTAATGAGAAAGGTTAAAAGGCAATTTATTGGATTGTTGGTGGTGGTTTTGTTGTTGCCTCATTTTGTGCTGTCGAATGATATCGAGCGCGAGTTCAGGGGAATGTGGATTGCTACCGTGAATAACCTCGACTGGCCATCGCGTACCGGCCTTACTGTTGATGAACAAAAAAGCGAACTGCTCAAGATCATCAACACGCTTCATGGTTTGCATTTCAATGCCGTAATTTTTCAGGTACGCCCTGCCGGCGATGCTTTTTACCGTTCAAGCACCGAACCTTGGTCGTATTGGTTAAGCGGTGAGCAGGGCAGGGCACCTGCACAAAACTGGGATCCCTTGCAGTTCCTGGTCGATGAATGTCACAAGCGTGGTATCGAATTACATGCATGGATGAACCCTTTCAGACTCAGTATGAACTTAAACAGCGAATTTTCACCACGCAGTGTTGCTTTAAGGCATCCCGAGTGGGTGCTCACTTATGGCAACAAACACTACCTCGACCCCGGAATACCCGCCGTTAGAACTTACCTGAACAACGTTGTTGCCGAACTGGTGCGCAAATACGATATCGATGCCATTCATTTCGACGATTATTTTTATCCCTACCCAATTGCAGGGAAAACGTTTCCCGATACCTTGTCGTTCAAAACCTATAATAGGGGGTTTGCAAACCACGAGCTTGAAAACTGGAGGCGTCATAATGTCGATTTGATCATTGAATCGCTAAATAAAACCATTAAAAGCATTAAGCCTAAGGTGAAATTTGGAATAAGCCCTTTTGGCGTTTGGAAAAATTACGACGAAGGCGACGAAATAAGTGGTTCGGCTACAAGTGCCGGAAATACCAATTACCACAACCTGTATGCCGATGTAATTAACTGGCAGCGTAAAGGCTGGATTGATTACATGATTCCTCAAATTTATTGGGAAATTGGCCATCCGCAGGTCGATTACATTACCTTGGTAAATTGGTGGGGCGAACAGTCTTTTGGCAGGCACGTTTATGTTGGCCATGCTTTATACAAGTTGGCCGAGGGCAAAACAACTGCCTGGGTAAACCCCGATGAACTGCCCGAGCAGGTATTGATTGCCCGTCGGAATAAAAGCATTACAGGCAGTGCTTTTTTTAGAATGCAGCATCTTAATCTCAATCCAAAAGATTTCAAAAACCGAATCGATGATGAGATTTATCAAACTCAGGCACTGTTGCCAACCATGTACTGGCTCGATAGCATCCCGCCACAAAACCCTCATAAAATCAAAACAAAAGGATTGTTCAGAAAAGAACATTTGCTTGTTAAATACACTAAAAAGCAAGCGCAATCGCCCGATCATTTAGGGTATTTAGTATTTTATTCCGACAACAAACAGCCACCCGAATTCAACAACCCAGCAAATATTCGCTATTTTTTTAACGAAAACTTTCTGGATATGAGTGCGGTAGGTAATTTGCCTGTTAATAAAAAGGGCTATTTGTGGCTTGTAGCCATCGATAAGCATCATAACAAGGGTAGGGCAGTTGGGCCTGTTAAAATAAAAATTAAACCATGAGTTTATTCGATATCGTTACTTTTGAAGAAAATAATTGCATGCCGCCGGAATTCAAAGCTTGCAAACAGATTGTGCTTGCCGGTTTGTTGGAAAACGAAAGTCCGTTTTCGACTCGGTCTATTCAAAAAATTGCTGAAGTATTGAGTGCTCCGTTTGTGTTATTTCAGCTTAAACCGGGTTGCTTAAATGTTGATGTGGTATTGTTTGATGCAATGATGGCTCAATTTGAGCAAAGCAATGCAGCTATGGTTTATGCCAATTATTTCGAAACCCGAAATGGTGTAAAACAAGAGCATCCGGTGTGTACTTATCAACAAGGTAGTTTACGCGATGATTTCGATTTTGGACCAGCCGTACTTATAAAAGCTTCTGCTTTTAAGCGTTTTTGTGAAACAATTGTCGATTTTTTCGATCATGCCGGTTGGTACAGTTTGAGGCTCTTTTTAAGCCGGTTGGCTATGCCCTTGCATTTTGCACAAAGCGTTTTTAGTATCGATGAACAGGATTTAAGGGCGTCGGGGCAAAAGCAGTTCGATTATGTCGATCCGCGTAACCGAATGGTGCAAATCGAAATGGAGAAAGTGGCTACAGCTCACTTGAACAAAATTGGAGCCTTGGTAAAGCCACCGTTTAAAACAATCGATTTTGATGAGGCCTATTTTAATTTCGAAGCAACAGTGGTTATACCGGTATTAAATCGCGAACGCACCATTGCCGATGCAATACACTCAGTGCTAAAACAACAAGCGCAGTTCAATTTTAATGTAATTGTGGTAAATAACCACTCAAGCGATCGAACAGGCGATATTATCAACAGTTTTAACGATGAGCGTGTGCTGCATCACATACCTGCGCAAACCGGCCTGGGCATTGGCGGATGTTGGAACGAAGCTGTAAATCATCAAATGTGCGGGCGCTTTGCCATTCAACTCGATAGCGACGATTTGTATTCCGATGAACATACGCTTCAGAAAATAATCGATAAATTTTATGCCGAAAAATGTGCCATGGTAATTGGAAGTTACAATATGGTGAATTTCAATTTGGAGGCCATTCCACCCGGAATAATCGATCATAAAGAGTGGACCGATAACAATGGGCCTAATAATGCATTGCGAATAAACGGTTTGGGTGCTCCAAGGGCTTTTTATACTCCCTTGATCCGTAAAATAGGTTTCCCGGATGTTAGTTATGGCGAAGATTATGCTGTTGGCCTGGCCATAAGCCGAAGCTACAAAATTGGTCGTATTTACGAACCCTTGTACCTTTGCCGACGTTGGGAAAACAATACCGATGCCAACCTGAGTATCGGAAAAGTTAATGCCCATAACCATTACAAAGATTCGTTACGAACAACCGAAATTATCGAAAGGTGTAAGTTGAAAGGAATACGATTGCAAATACAATATTGATTTGGATTTGAGTTATGAAGAAAACCAATGCCGTTCGTTTACTCGAAAAAGGGAATATATTTTTTGAAACAATTGAATACAAGTATGATGAAGATGATTTAAGTGCCGGAACTGTTGCTCAAAAATTAGGGCAAAGTATCGATCAGGTATTTAAAACACTGGTGCTCAGAGGCGATAAAACAGGTGTTTTTGTATGTCTTATTCCGGGTAATTCGGAACTTGATTTGAAGAAAGCCGCAAAAATATCGGGGAATAAAAAAGCCGAAATGGTGCTGATGAAAGAATTGCTTCCGTTAACAGGGTATATAAGGGGAGGTTGCACACCCATTGGTATGAAAAAAACATATCCGGCTTTTATTCACGATAGTTGTATGAGGTTTGAAAATATTTACATTAGTGCAGGGCAAAGAGGTATGCAAATCAAAATTTCGCCTGAAAGTTTAATTGCTTTTGCAAAAATTACTATAACCGATTTGGTACTCAAATAGCTATTCAGCTTGGGGGAAAGCTTTTATTTCATTTGTTGTAATACCATTTCGTGCAAGTTGCTTCCTCTAAGGTTTTTTGCTACAATTTTCCCCTGCGGATCGATAAGAAAAGTTGAAGGAAAGCTGTTTACGCCATAAAGTTCCAAAATTTGATCGGTACACATTGCATTAGCGTATTCCATGTTGTTATCAACAATAAACTTTTCAAGCTTATCTTTTTTATCTCCCGACGAAAGACCCAAAATAACAATTGAATTAGTAGGCAAGCTTTTGTGCATTTTTATCATGTTAGGTATTTCGCTTCGGCAAGGCCCGCACCATGTGCCCCAAAAATCGAGAAAAACATATTTGCCTTTCAAATCCGATAAGGTAAAGTTTTTGCCATCAAGGGTTGTAACCGAAAAATTAGGCGCTTCAACTCCTTTAATAATAATAAGCTTTCTTTCAATGCTGCTAATTCTTCCGTTGGTAATTCCCGAAAATGTTGGGTACTTATTTTTGATTTCCTCAATTAAGATTTTTGCTCTTTCGGGGCTCATGTATGAAACCCGTTGTGCCCTTTGCAACAAAATTGATCCGGCTATTTCGTCATTGTTAGTTTGGTTTACTGTGTTGGTAAGGAACTGGTTAAAATAACCATGCGGAATATTCAGTTCATTGTTGAGTGAGTAGTTATTCAATTCATCATCGTTACGACTGATGGCCGAT
The DNA here is from genome assembly GCA_016933815.1 of Prolixibacteraceae bacterium. GTDB lineage: Bacteria > Bacteroidota > Bacteroidia > Bacteroidales > Prolixibacteraceae > Roseimarinus. The sequence continues at coordinate 1,372 of JAFGAF010000434.1, read as the reverse complement.
GTGTAGAAACTTATAGGTAACCATGAGCTTTGCTCAATGTATTTTTTGGTGGCAAGTGCTTTGTCCGAAATGTATGTAATATATGCCGCACTTTCTTGAATTTCCTGTGATTTCAAGCTATTTTGATTAATCGAGTAGTAATATAATTCGTTTTGAACAGGATGAAAAAGAGTTGAGAAAAGGTATTCAGGTTCAAAAAAAAGCTCGTTGTAGGTGTTTCCATATGTTTTTTGCAGTTCTAAAAAGACACTGAAATACTTTTCGCGGATTTGTAAAAACGGAGTAAAGCTCTCGGCTCCTCTTAGTTGACTGAGGTTGTTTCGTAAAAATTGAGTCATATTGCTGATTGAGTCGCTTAATGCAGCAAACTCGTTGCACTCGCTGTTGGCTGTTACTACTGGTTGTGGGGTGCCTCTTTTAAATTCTTTGGGATTAAAAACAATTGCTTGTTTTGTGTCGCTAACGATATTCGATGGGCTAGCCCATACATCGTATTCAGTTATGGGTAATGCCGAAGTATATGCATTTTTTTGCCAGTTTATATTGAAGTAAAATTTATCAATATCAGAACGATCCAACGAATCATTTAAAATGTAAGTGTCATTTTTTTCGTTGTAAACCAATTTGTGTATTTCGGTTGGCTGATGATTATTGAAATTCCCCATAATGTTGATAAATTCGATCTTTTCGGGAATGCATCTTTGATCTAGTTTTACTTTTAGTTGAACGGTTTCATTAGTGTTAGTTGAATATACACTGTAGTTGAAACGTTCGGAGCCAGGGTGCATCATGGCCAAGTCGAAATGTCCCTTTGGCAAGTCGAATTCAAATTTACCATCATCTGAAATCATCATGGTATCCATTTGTTGCCAGCTTTCGCGGCTTAAACAATGGCGAACTATTCCCAAACCAAATTTTTGATTGGCACTTTCATTGAATGCTTCGATTTGAATTTGATACTTGGTGGCGAATAACGATGGGGCGCAGATTGTTAATGCGATAAAAAATAATGTAATTTTTTTCATGTGTTAATGTTTAATAGGTTAATATAGGTTTTAAAAAACGAAAAATAATGAAAATTATTGTTTCATGAAAAACAATGTGGTTGTTAATTGATTCTTTCTTATGCAAAGCTTTGCTTTTTAGCACTTATAAACATCAATCTTCTGCCCAGATTTTAATTAAAATTGTTCGCTATTAAAATTGAAATTTAGTTGAACCTTGCTATTTATAATAGTTCTGAACCAAATTTTCACTTTGAACTCAAGTTATTAGGAGAGGTGACTTTAGGGAAAACAAAAAAGCCTCTATAAAGAGGCTTCTATTTCTTTTTTCACTGTATGCTTAATTCAAAAACCAAAAAAATAGAGCT
>JAFGAF010000433.1 GCA_016933815.1 Prolixibacteraceae bacterium | reverse complement strand
GTTTATGTAACCAATATTCCTCCCGTCGAAATTCAATAAAGGTACATATGCCGATAAGTATTCCATGCTGGCAATGTGTTCGTGATGTACATAACGTGTTGGCTCGTAACGCTTAAGGTTAAAAATAGCCGCATTATCCATCTGTGTCGAAATTAAACCCTTTTCGAAAACTTCGGGACGCGAACTTACCACCAAATTACCATCGAGATCGTAAATATTCACATCTGTCCAAAAAATATCCGAAATCCTGATCAACTCATAATAAAGGTATTCAACCGTTTGGCTATCGAAAGTACTTTGCTTGCCCATTGCCATAGTGAGCTCACCCGATACGGCATTAATTTTATCAATTAAGTCGTTACGGTGGTTCGACCGGTATTGAGCAACATTGTACAATATGGTACCACTGCCCACCACCAATAAAGCAATAAATACTAAACCTATAATCGATATCTGAATTCGTTGCCTCAACGAGCTTTGAACAGGCATAATATTGAGGTATGGCCTCGAAGCAAAACTCACCACCAACGACACAAGAAACAAGAATACAAACACATACGGAAACGCAAGCAAATAATTGTACATACCGGGCAATGGCCGGCTTACCAGAATGAAATTGTTGTTTTCCAAACGATAAATACAATGTTCGTGCCCGTCCCATCGGGCAAAACCGAGTTCAGCATCGGGTAGTTTGTACGATTTTGCTGTAAGCGCATAAAGGTATTCGCCCCCCCTGTCGACCAATTCATTGTTGTTGTATTTGGCAAACGAAAAGTCGCCTTTAATCTTATTTTCGATAGAATGCGAAGGCAGAAGCAATTCCGGAAATCCGGTACCTTCCGACAACAACTTCGAGTTAAGCTCGATAAAGAAAGCCAACTCGTGATCAAAATTTTCAGGTTTTATAACATAACGACCCATATAGGTAATGCGCCCGTTCATGTTATCGAGAAAATGAAAACTTGTGCCCGTAATTTGCGAACCGCTTTGCTCAATCATTTCGTTAAAAAAAGGATAGCATGGTTGCAAAACATTGTCGGGATGCACCATCACACTATCAACAGGGCTGCAAATGGTAAACTGGAACTCATATTCGCGCATGTAGCCACCAAAATATTTACGCGAAACATAGTCGAAAGCTTCGTCGTATGGCGGCCAAAGCAATTCAAAAAATAAGGAATCGGTTTTGAGTTGTTTATCAATATCGCGCAAAAAGAGTTCAGCAAGCGGATCGTGTTCAACCGACAGGTTTAAGCTCATCAGCTCCTGTACTTTGCGTTGCTTTTTTTCGTTAAACGGTATTAATGTATTGATTGCAAAAAGCGAATAAACCAACACAAATAATACCACCAACGAGAACCGATGCTTTATTGCCTTACTTTTATTTGCCCAAAAACAAGCTGCCACAATTACTGCAAAAAATAGGTTTAAACGCAAACTGCCTGTTGGTTCAAGTTTGAGAAATAAAAAACCAAGTACAAGTGCAATAATGGCAAGTTGTAAAAAGAAGAATGGATATGTCATTTTCTTCCTAAAAACCTGAGTGGTTCTGAAAGTCACAAAAAAGAAAGACAGGTACAACAAACCGATAATCACAAAACCCAGAAAACTATATACCGAAAGCGTTTCGATACGGTAAACCGAAAACGAGATACTTGAATTCAACACCAAAGTGTGCACTAAAAACCTTATGAATACAAAGAAAAATGCAAGTAATGATGTACAAAATACCAGTGTAGCTTTGAATCTTAAAGGGTTTTGTTTGGTCTTATCCGAAATATCGAACGATCGGGCAAACACCACACTCCAAAACAACAAGAAAATTGAAAAAACCATCAGCTCACCCATCGATTTCCATAAAGCTGAATACGCAAAATATTGCGGAGTAAAAATATTGAGCAAAAACACCGATTGCGGTAAACGGGTAAACTCCATTAACCAATACAACAGCACCATCAACAACAGCAAAGCAATTATTTTTATGCCTTTAAACCGATGTAAATAATGATTTGAAACCCGATAAAGTGTCATCAACATAAAAAATAGGGCCAGCACATACAACACAACAGGCACGTATAAATCGGAATAAATACAGGGAAGTAAGCCCGACGGCCTGATGGCAAATAAAAAACTATTTTGTGCGTCGAATACAGGAAACGATTCGTCCGATTCGTAAAACTGTACTTTAAAATCGGCGGGCAAATGAAAGCCGTTTGCAAAACGTTTGGGCAAATATTCATTATCAACCTGATAATTGTATTTTATTAGCGTTAAACCATGAATTACAAATTCGCCCTGAGTTTTTCTGCTTAACACAAACCAACCATTGGGCAGTTCAACCAAACCCTGCTGGGCCTTTACAATATCGTTAAAAAAAGCAATAACATGATCGGACCAATAAACAGCTTCGTTTTGGTAAGTAATCAAAATTGCCTGTTCTTTTTCTTCGAATAAATTATTTACATGGCTTAAGCTATTGAAAATAGAAAAATGTTGTTCATTGAGGCTTGTATCAAGCTCATTTGCAACCTTGTTCATTACAACATCTATTTGCTCCAGTTTACTGTGCAGGGTTTTATTAAAGCGCTTAACATCGGAAGGTCTGATTCCCCCCGAAAGCACATAATTTTCGACCACAATGGCCAAAACCAAAAACACAACAAAGCAATAAAAAGGTATGCGTATGTAACGGGTTATTTTCATATTTTACTGATGATGATAAGGTTCTCCTTTTAAAATGGTCATTGCGCGGTATAGCTGTTCAACAAATATAAGCCTTACCATTTGGTGCGAGAAAGTCATTTTCGACAATGAGATTTTTGCTTGTGCACGTTGGTGCATCTCTGGCGAAAAGCCATAAGGGCCACCAACTGCAAAAATCAGATTTTTTGCACCTCCAATCATTTGTTTTTCAACAAAACCGGCAAAATTAAGCGATGAAAATTCTTTGCCGTTTTCGTCGAGCAAAACCAAAGTATCGGTACTTTGTATTTGAGCAAGCAGCAATTCGCCCTCCTTTTGCTTTTGTTGACTTTCGGATAGGCTTTTGGTATTTTTTAAGGCCTGCACCAGTCTGATTTCAAAAGGCAAATAATGCTTCAACCTACTAACATACAAATCAATACCTGCCTCGAGATATGCCTGATCGGTTTTACCAATTAGTAAAAGGGTTGCCTTCATTGCAAATAATTTAATTATCTTGCTGTGAAATTAACCAAAAATAGCGGCGTTTGATAATAAATATGAAATTTGCATGCTATTTGCAGTAAAAAAAATCGAGAAGCTTTTAAAAAATGTAGAAAACCAATGCTGAAAACAATTTTATATGTAATTTCAGCTTTTTAAAAACATAAAAAATGAGCAAAATATTCAAATACAGCACATTGCTTTTAGGCATACTAATAATGGCCTCGGTTTCGGTAGCGCAAGTACCCGACGAAATCATTATCAGTTTAAAAACCGGTAATGCTCAAAAACTGGCCAAACATTTTAATCAAAATGTTGAAATGATGGTGCTCGACAGCGACAATGTTTACAGCAAAGCACATGCTCAACAAGTAATGACCGATTTTTTCAAAAAATACCCGCCAAGCAATTTTACAATCATTCACCAGGGGGGAAAGGACGATTCGAGCTATGCCATTGGCACATTGCAAGTCGAGAACAACAAATTCAGGGTGTATTTTTTGCTGAAATCGAAAGGAGGAGCGTCGTTTATACACCAACTGCGAATCGAAAGGCAAAACAATTAACCAACAGCCTGTTACAATAAATGAGACTGTTACGCAAAGCACACGAAACCCGCTTACTTAGGTTAGCCATTCCGCTCATAAACAAAGCAAAGCGAATTTCTTTTCCCGGTTTCGACAAGGTGCCGGTTTACAACGTAGCCATCTTTTTTTTCAAGGGCTTACGCGACGGCAACATCAACCGCAGGGCATCGGCCGTATCGTACAGTTTGTTGCTGGGCTTGTTCCCTGCAATCATTTTTTTGTTCACGCTTATTCCGCACATACCCATTACCGACTTTCAAGATAAACTGCTGCAAATTATTGCATCGGTTATGCCCGACGCTGTTTACGAAGCCATTGAAAAAACCATTTACGAAATTATTAAAATCAAGCACGGCGGACTGCTGTCGGTTGGTTTTGTTATGGCCATGTACTTCTCAACCAATGGATTGGTTTCGCTCATTCAGTCGTTCAACGCATCGGTTAACGTTATCGAAAGCCGAAGCTGGCTCATGCAAAGGGCCATTGCTCTGCTGCTGGTCATCATTTTATCGTTGCTAATCACTGTTGGTATTGCTTTAATTACGGTTACTCAATCGTTAATGAATTTTTTGGTTGAACACGAGCTAATGAAACAAGACTGGACTTACTACCTGATTACTTTTGGTAAGTGGATTGTGATTTTGGCTGTATTCTACTTTGCCTATTCGTTCTTGTTTTACCTGGCCCCGGCACGCAAAAGCAAATACCGTTTCATTTCGGCCGGTGCAACACTGGCCACCATACTTTCAATTATAATCACCTTAGGTTTTGGCTTTTACATCGACAGGTTCAACACCTACAATGCGCTATACGGATCAATTGGTACCCTCCCAATGGTTATGTTGATGATTTACCTCAACTGTATGGCCATAATTATGGGTTTTGAATTGAATTCGGGGATAGTTGCGGCAAGACGTATTCATATCGAAAATAAACAAAAAGGGGAATTTTCAGCCTAATGCATGAATCCTCCCCCAAAAAAATTGATGCTTCAATGGTTTTAATTGAGAACTAAATTGGAATCAGCTTTCGAACCACTGCCACATCAACCTTTTTATTGTAATGCGCACAAATTTAAAAGACAGGATTATTTGCCTGAAGTTGCGTAAAACCTAAATTTTGGGAAAAAGAAGTGTTTATTTTTTTCTTACAATCATCATTCCGTCGCGAAATGGGAAAATAACATTTTCGACACGCTCATCGGCCTGAACCATTGCATTGAACTCGAGAATGCCACGGGTTTGCGCATCGTAAGCTTCCAAAGGATCAACCACTTTTCCATCCCACAAAATATTATCGGCAATAATGAAACCACCATGCTTAACTTTATCGAAAACCAAGCGGTAATACTCAGCGTATTCGCGTTTATCGGCATCAATAAAAACAAGGTCGAACATTTCATCAATTGACTGAACAATGGACTTGGCATCGCCAAAATGGGCAGTAATTTTATTTTCTAACTGAGCTTTTTTAATGTATTTGGAAATTATTTCCTCTTGCTCATCGCGCACTTCAATGGTGTGCAACATTGCATCGTTGCCAAGTGCCAAAGCCATGCTTATGGCCGAATAGCCGGTATAAGTTCCCAACTCGAGCACTCTGCGGGGTTGTATCATTTTGCAAAACATGTACAAAACCTTGCCTTGTATGTGACCCGAAAGCATACGCGGATGTATGCAGGTTAAATTGGTTTCCCTTTCGAGCTGGTTCAAAAACGGTTCCTCGGCAACAATGTGATCGCGTATGTATTGTTCAAGCTCAATTGATAATTCCATTTTACAAAAAAATTAACTTCGACAAATTTTGAGGGACAAGTATCTCGTTCGAAACCTGGAAGATATCGTCGGGTGTAATGTTGTTGATTTTTTCGATTACGGCATCAATGGTGTCTATTTTATTGAAATACAAATAGCTGCGACCAATAGTGAGCATTAAATCTTCGCGGTTCTCGTTCGAAATTGCCAATTGCCCTATCAATTGCTTTTTAGCACGCTCGAGCGTTTGATGTTTCATTTTTTGTTCGCGAAACCATTTAAACTCTTTCATCACTAAGTCGAATGCTTTATAAAGGTTACTGCGTTCGGTGCCAAAGTAAACGGTAAAAATGCCGGTATCGGTGTAAGGCGTATAATTGGCTTCAACATTGTAAACCAAGCCATGCTTTTCGCGCAAGCTCATATTCAGCTTACTGTTCATCGAGTTTCCGCCCAGAATATTATTGAGCAAAACCAGTGGCAAGCGCATATTGTGATCGATGTGATATGCTTCGGCTCCAACAATGCAATGCGACTGAAAAGTATCTTTAACCACCTCGTTACTTTGGGCAATATAGCCCGAAAAAGGTTTCCGAACGGGCGCGTTGTTCTTCTCGGGTAAAATATCGAAATGAGCCTTAACCAGTTTTTCGAACTTAGCAGCCTGAATGTTGCCTACCGAACAAATTACCATTTGATGAGTATGATAATTCTTTTTGATAAAACTTTTAATTTTCTCGCGGCTAAAAGCCCGAACTGTTTCGGGAGTGCCCAAAATGTTGCGTGCAATTGGATGCCCGTTGTAAATGAGTTCCTCAAACTCGTCGTAAATCAGCTCGGCTGGCGAATCGTTGTACGAATTAATTTCCTCAACAACCACTTCTTTTTCGAGCTCGATTTCCTTTTCGGGGAAAGCAGCATTTACAACAATATCGCTTATCAGTTCAATTGTTCGTGAATAATACTCGCTCAAAAAAGTGGCATAAATAGCTGTTTCTTCCTTTGTAGTATATGCATTCAACTCGCCACCAACATCTTCAATGCGGTTAATAATTTGATAGGCCTTACGTTTGCGGGTACCTTTAAACAAAGTATGCTCAATAAAATGAGCCATACCTTGTTCGTGCTCCTCTTCGTCGCGCGAGCCGGTATTTACCACTACCCCAAAATGGGCTACCGGTGAATCGACCTGTTGATGAACAACCCTAATGCCATTGGCTAATGTAAACAGCTGATATTCCATTGATTTTCTGAATAAAGTGTGCAAATGTAGAAAATATTGAATGAATAGCTTAAGGGTTTCGAAAATAAAATTTGCCAAAACGGACCGATCAGTTCGGTTTGTTGTTTGGAGATAAAAAATTAAATAATATATTTGCATCGCTTTTACGAAAAGCGGTGCCATAGCTCAGTAGGTAGAGCAACGGACTGAAAATCCGTGTGTCCCCGGTTCGATTCCTGGTGGCACCACAATTTATCAACCGTCTCAAATTT
>JAFGAF010000432.1 GCA_016933815.1 Prolixibacteraceae bacterium | reverse complement strand
TACCGACATTGTTACCAACAATAATGTTGCAATCAAAAAAATGTAACGAAACTTAACCATTAATCTTCTCTTTAAAATTTCAAACCAGCACCCAACAAGCAAGCCATGTGCCAAAATTATTAAAACGCTGTATTACTGACCAATACAACTATACACAAACACAATTCTGTTTCATTTTGGGACAAATTGCTCACATCTGGAACAAAACAAAGCCATTCAAAAATACATTAACACAAAAAATTGTTGATATTTTTTGAATTTCAGCATAAAAAACGGATATTGTCATGATTAGAATTCGGAAAAAAGTGGATATTTGCGCCACTTTTTCGAAATTATTTATTAACAATTTAAAAAACAGAACTATAGTGGGACGAGTACTCATTATCGGAGCAGGCGGTGTTGGAACCGTTGTAGCTCACAAAATGGCAGCCAACGCCGATGTTTTTACCGACATTATGTTGGCCAGCCGCACCAAATCGAAGTGTGATGCCATTGCCCAAGCAATTGGCGGCAACCGTGTACAAACGGCACAGGTCGATGCCAATAAAGTACCCGAACTGGTTGAACTCATTAAGTCGTTTAAACCCGACTTAGTGGTAAACGTGGCCCTGCCCTATCAGGACCTTACCATTATGGATGCTTGTTTGGAAACAAAAACAGCCTATCTCGACACAGCCAACTACGAACCCGAAAACGAAGCCAAGTTCGAATACAGCTGGCAGTGGGCTTATCACGACAGGTTTAAGCAAGCCGGCATAACAGCCATTTTGGGTTGCGGTTTCGACCCGGGCGTAACCAGCATTTACACAGCCTATGCTGCCAAACACCACTTCGACGAAATCCAGTACCTCGACATTGTTGATTGCAACGCGGGTGACCACGGCAAAGCTTTTGCCACCAATTTTAACCCCGAAATCAACATTCGCGAGGTAACCCAAAAAGGAAAATATTGGGAAAATGGTGAATGGAAACTTACCGAGCCACACGAAATACATAAGCCACTCAATTACCCCGAAATCGGGCCTAAAGAGTCGTACCTTATCTATCACGAAGAATTGGAGTCGTTGGTGAAAAATTTCCCGACTTTAAAACGTGCCCGTTTTTGGATGACTTTCGGGCAAGAATACCTAACCCATTTGAGGGTGATCCAAAACATTGGTATGGCCGGAATTGAACCGATAATGTACGAGGGCAAAGAAATTGTTCCTATTCAATTTCTGAAAGCAGTATTACCCAACCCCGGCGATTTGGGCGAAAACTACACCGGATGGACATCGATTGGCTGCCGCATTAAAGGCTTAAAAGATGGCAAAGAAAAAACCTATTACATTTACAACAATTGCAGCCACGAAGTTGCTTTCAAAGAAACAGGAACACAAGGCGTTAGCTATACAACCGGTGTACCTGCAATGGTTGGCGCAATGATGTACCTCAAAGGCCTGTGGAAAGGCGAAGGTGTTTTCAATGTTGAACAGTTCAACCCCGATCCCTTCCTCGAAGAGGTTTCGAAACAGGGCTTACCTTTCGTTGAACTTCACAATGTTAACCTCGAATTGTAATTATTACATTAATACATAACATTGAAAAGGGCTGTTCATTAATTAAATGTCAGCCCTTTTGTTTTTATTCAATTAGGCATTTACAAACAATATCAATTCACCACAAAAATTCTAGTTTTAAGGCGAATAGAAAAACACAAGCTGGTTGTACTAAAAGCTAATGAGGGTAAATATCAAAAAATAAATGCCACGAATGCACGAATTTAAATTCGTGCATTCGTGGCATTATAAATCATAGAATTGTGTATAAATATTTAATAAGTGTCCAATTCAATGTTTTTATTGAACACTTAAATCATCGGCAGGCACCATTTGATCATTAATTTCGTCTC
>JAFGAF010000431.1 GCA_016933815.1 Prolixibacteraceae bacterium | reverse complement strand
GCCGTGGCGGGACTGGTTCAAATCCTGTCACCTCGACAAAAAATTTCTAAAAGAGGTTGTTTTTTAATCAAACAGCCTCTTTTGTTTTTCGAAGCAACAAATGTATCTTTGAGGCTTATGGCAAAAACCAAAACAATATATGTTTGTCAGAGCTGTGGAGTTACTTCGCCAAAATGGGCCGGAAGGTGTAACTCGTGTGGCGAATGGAACACCATTGTTGAAGAAATTGAGGTAGTTGGCAAAACCAAATCAACTGCAACAATTGCTTCGCGAATACTCGAACAGCCCCTTACTCTTGCACAAATCGAAACCGGCACCATGAATCGTTTTTCAACTTCGAACAACGAACTCGACCGTGTTCTTGGTGGCGGAATGGTTCCTGGATCGATGGTACTGTTGGGCGGCGAACCGGGCATAGGTAAATCGACACTGGCCCTGCAAGTAGCCATGAGTATCGAAAACAAACTGGTACTTTACATATCGGGCGAAGAAAGCCTCGAACAAATCAAACTGCGTTCGACCCGACTAAGCGGCAACAACAACAGTTGTTTATTTTTGAGCGAGACATCACTTGAAAACATTCTGGCACAAATCGACAATGTTAAACCCGATGTTTTGGTAATTGATTCAATACAAACAGTTAGCACTGAAATGATTGAGTCGAGCGCAGGCAGCATTTCGCAAATAAGAGAATGTGCCGCTGCAATTATGAAAAAAGCCAAAAGTATTTCGCTACCCGTAATTTTAATTGGGCACATTAACAAAGAAGGCAGCATTGCAGGCCCAAAAATATTAGAGCATGTTGTTGATACGGTTTTGCAATTCGAAGGCGACAGGAATCACATGTACAGAATTTTACGTGCCAGCAAAAACCGCTTTGGATCGACCAACGAAATGGGCATATTTGAAATGGTGCAGGATGGACTGCGCCAAGTTTCGAACCCTTCGGAACTGCTTATGAACAGTGAACACCAGGGATTGAGCGGCACGGCCGTTGCGGCAGCAATCGAAGGTGTACGCCCATTCCTCATCGAAGTTCAGGCACTGGTGAGCTCTGCTGCCTACGGAAACCCTCAACGCTCGTCGAACGGTTTCGATGCCCGACGCATGAACATGCTTTTGGCCGTACTTGAACGCAGGGCAGGCTTTAAACTGGTTACCAAAGATGTTTTTTTGAACATTGCAGGGGGCATAAAAGTTGTCGATCCGGCCATCGACTTGGCAGTTGTATGTGCGGTGTTGTCATCAAACTTCGATATTTCTGTTGGTCACAACATTTGTTTGGCCGGCGAGGTTGGCCTTACCGGCGAAGTACGACCCGTTAGCCGGGTAGAACAACGCATTTCGGAAGCAGCTAAATTAGGCTTCGACGAAATATACATCCCATTTGCCAACAAAGGAATCGACGAAAAAAAATACGATATTCGAATAACACGCGTTAAGAATGTTGTTGAAGCATTGAAACGCTTATTCAAAAACAACCAATAACACTTATGCATAAAGGGCCAGAAAAATCAATTCATTTAATGTCGGTACTTGTATTGCTAACCATACTTGCAACCACAGCATGCAGGCACGACCCATTTCCGAGCAATGCCGTTCCCGAAACAAAGTTTATTGACATTATGGTTGATGTGCACATTGCAGAAGCCATTTACCGCGATCGTTTCAGACAAAAAAACGACTCACTGCAATCGGTCCCCCTGTATTTGTCGGTTCTTGAAAAACATGGCGTTAACGAAGAGCAAATTGCCAAAACAACAGCGTATTACACCCGACATCCCAAAGAATACGATAAAGTTTATGCCGAAATAATCAGCAAAATAAGCCTGATGATTGAAGAGCAAAAACAAGGAGAAGAACTGAGCATCAACCCAAAAAAGAACTAAATATTTGGGTTAAAATTTTTGATTTCTTTGCTTAACTGTTTGGCCTTCCCATTGGTAAGTTTATTCAACAATTCCCAAAAAGCTTCGCCATGGTTCATGTGGCGGGTGTGTGCCAACTCGTGTAAAATAATGTAATCGATCAGATGATCGGGCAAGCGCATCAGGTGTACATTTAAGTTAATGTTTCCATTCGAAGAACAACTTCCCCATTTCGATTTCAGGTTCTTCACAAATACCTGTTTGTAATGAAACCTGTTTTGGGCAGCAAGCATATTAACCCTTGTTGGCAAATACAACTTGGCTTCGTTCCGACAAACTTCGGCAATTACTTTATCGGCAAAGTTTTCGAAACGCAACGAAGCAATGTCAACATCGGGGGGAATGGTTATTATTACCTCGTTTTTATCTCTTACAGCCCGAAGTACACCTTTTTCGACAGTATTTATGCATATGCGATGAAACTTGGTAGTTATGGTTTGCCCAATGTGAAACTTCGGTTTTTTTTGCTCAATTTTAGCACGTTGCTTTTCAATCCAGGCTACATTGCCCATAATAAAATCGGCAAGCTGTTGCTTTGTGGCAAACCACGGGTAGTTTACACTAATCGTCCCATCGGGTTTCAAGCGCATCGAAAGGCTTTTAGACCCTTTACGGCGGTTAAGTACAACACTCCCAACACCATCGATATGAAATACTGATGCAGCCATAGGATGACGAAAATAACAAGATTTTTCAAATAGCGCTGCATTATGTGTTAGTTTATAATTCACTGGAAAAAATTTATTGATTGAATAAAAAAACTCACAAAAAATATTTTTGTAGTATATTCACAAAAAATAACCACAAAAAAATATTACAAATGGAATCACAAACAAATCGCAAAAGATCGTTACTGTTAGCAATCCCTCTACTTATTAGTTTGATATTAATTGTCTTAGGAGTTTATTTCGGTAAAAAAAGTGCTGATTTTATCGAAAACAGTAAAACTACAATTGGCGAAATAAGCGACTACAGCGAAAAAACATCGTATGAAAAAAACGACGATGGTTTTGAAGAAGAAAGAATTATGTACCGACCTACCATTTCGTATGTTGTAAATGGAGCGCAGTACAACTATTATTCATCGGTAAGTTCGAGTTCTGTTCCGAAAATTGGCAAGAAGAAAAAAATACACTATTTAACTGACGATCCATCTGAAGCGAAATTGAGTTCTGAATTATACCTTTTGCCATTTATTTTTCTTTTTTTAGGTACAGTAATTTTTGGAGTGAATATTCTTATTATTATCAAACAGATAAGACGTAAGCCAAGGTAAAAAACTCTTGATTTACTGACTAATGACTAATGACCAATTACTAATATATTTTGGTTTTTTCCAGATTTCAAAAATCCTGTTTTTGTAGTTAGTATAGCATAAAAGTTTAAGAAAACTTATATTTGTACGTTATATACTACAAAAAAGCTATTTATTTAAGGTTTATATAGTATGGAATACAAAATAACCGATGATATTATAATCAGAAAAGAATACAATGAATTGATATTACCATATATCAATAAGCAAATCATTAAAGTTATAACAGGCCAGCGCAGGGTTGGAAAGAGTTATATTTTAAAGCAAATTCAAGTTGAGATTCAGTCGTTAAACCCCGAATCAAATATCATTTATATCAATAAAGAAGATTTGGCTTTTGATTCAATTAAAAACTATAAGGATTTAAACAATTATGCTTTAAGCAAAAAGATGGAAAATGGCATGAACTATCTTATAGTAGATGAGGTTCAGGAGATTGAAGGATTTGAAAAAGCATTAAGAAGTATATTGCTTGATAGTCAGTTTGATTTATACATTACTGGAAGTAATGCTACAATTTTATCGGGTGAGTTATCGACCTTATTAAGCGGTCGGTTTATTGAAATAGAAATACACAGTTTGTCATACATTGAATTTTTAAATTTTCATCATTTAGAAAACAATAGCGATTCATTGATGATGTACATAAAATATGGCGGTCTTCCCTACTTAAAACATCTCGAAATGAAAGATGAGATTGTTTTTGGCTATTTGAAAGGTGTTTATTCTACCATCATTTATCGCGATATAATTATGCGCCATGAGATAAGGAATGCACCATTTTTAGAAAATTTGGTGATTTTTTTAGCTGATAATATAGGCCAACTATTTTCTGCAAGTAAAATCAGCAAGTATTTAAAGTCGCAAAATATAAAAATGGCCACAT
>JAFGAF010000430.1 GCA_016933815.1 Prolixibacteraceae bacterium | reverse complement strand
AATTAGGCAGCTTTGCCCCGGATTGAAATCCGGCGTTATAAAATTTGTCGTTCCTACGGAACTGTAATCACCCCCTGCCCCCTAAAGTGGGATCTTTTGTGACCCCCTCATGGCGCGAGGTTTGTAACACGTGTCTGATACCCACCGTGTATTTTTGATTTACTCAAACCAAAAGCCGCTTTTGTGTGAATTTTGGTCGATGGTAGTTTTATGAATAGCCTCGGCGTTTTAACCCGGGGTAAAATAAATGCGCCAGCATTTAAAAATTGACCAAGTTGCTCAATAGTTGGCAAAAGCATTCTCGATGGTAAACTCAACCTTGATCCATTCTTTTGTTTGTTTCATTTCTTCTACATCGATGAGGTGATAGGTATAATTATTTTGCGTGTTTTCGGGCAAAGCCACTTTTTGGGTAAGAAAGTGTTTGAATGCATAGGCACGTAAAAATACAAGTTGCTGATTATCTATTATCGTTTCGTGCGCAACAATTGGTGTTTCGAAGTTGTGATCGGCAATATTGATGGCTTCAATACTGTCGCCGAATTCTCCTTTGTAAAAAGTACTGTCGATTATGTTGAAAAAATCGGATGAATTGTAAAAGTCGAAACTGATTTTTTTGTTTTGGGGTTCTATTTTTTCAAATATTCGCTTGCAACACTCCTCTAAAGTGCCGGCCAGCGCAAGGGCGATATTCGATTCTTCAATAAGATATTTGCTTAACGAGTAGCTGTTCTTACCCATAAACACCGAGTCGTTCAATAAATTGTAAGCAATACTAACTTTCAGATCGGGAATGTTAGTGGTGTCGGTTAGTTGGCAGCGGGTACTCAGGGCTACGTTTTTGGGCAATAAATCGTTTTGGTTCATTAGCCTAAGGGTGCTGTCGATGTACAAGGTCATTTGCTGCATTTGTTCGTCGATCCACATTTGGGCGCTGTTGTTAGGGGTGTGCTTAAATGCGAAGCTGTTTGTTTTGAGTTGGAAAATTTGGGGTTTGTGTTTGTTTTTTTTGCCCCGGTTCGATACCAAATAAGCCACTTGTTGGTTGGGGTGAACGCAGAAACCAAAATCGTCGCGTTTGGTATTAAAGGGGTGGGGCAGGCGTTGTGGTGTAGCAACCGCGCTTTGGCTTAAATTGCTTACATAAATGTTCAGCTTGCCTTTTTTCTGGTAATCGTCGGTTGTGTAATACAGTTTTCCGCCATCGATGAAAGGCGTAATTTGCCTTTTCTTGTTGTTTATTTTTGGTCCAAGGTTGACAGGTTTTTGCCATTCGCCATTTTGGCGCACACTCATGTACAAATCCGACAGGCCATAGCCCCCGGGCTGGTTACTTGCAAAAACGAGGGTGTCGCCGTTGCTGTTTATTGCCGGGTGAGCTACCGTGCTGTGCTTTACGTTGAAGGGGAAATCCATAAAGTATTCCCAATTGTTGTTGTTGAAACGGTAAATAACAATTTTTAAAGGGATGTGCGTACTGCCCGAGTGTTTTCTTTTTTTAAAGGCATTGTTGTTGTCCGAAGTGGTAATGTACAGCTCTTTGGTTTTTTCGCAGTAGCTTGCCTGCCCGTCGTGCAGCGGGGTGCTCAATTGTAATGATTTATTTGCCGGTGTATGGCTGAGGTCGCTGTTGTGCATTGGGGTAGCGTAAATATCAAAAAAAGGCAAGGGTGTTTTTTTGTCGATTTGTTTTTGCGATGCGAAGTATAAAATGCCTTCGACCAAAAAGGGCCCCATATCGGAATATGCGTTTTCGCTTAACACAGGTTTTGTTTGAAGCATGCTTTGTGAGGTAATTGGCTTTTGGGCTATCGATTCAATAGCTGTAAGTGCCAAAAACAAAAATAATATGTAGCAGGTTTTTTCGATCATAAACATTTTTTTTTAGGTTCGATGGTGCGCTTAGAAGTAAAGTGGCGAAACATATTTGGTTTTTTTGGTGTTCAATTCAATGCAAAGCATTAATTCATGTGTGCCGGCCGAAATATTCGAAAGCCCGTTGTATTCAAACATATCGAAAGCATAACCAATGCGAAGGTTCTTGCCAACAAGTACATTGGTGTTGATGCCAAAGTTCATCAGCTCGTTGGTTCTGAACATGGCTCCTATGCTCCATTGATTGGCAAAAATAAAGTTCAGCTGTATGTCGGAGAACATTGCTTCATTGGGGCGGTATTGCACACATATTGCCGGTCGCAGATCGATGTTTTTCGATAAATTGAAAACAATGGCACTCATTAGTATCAGTTGATTTAAAGCCAGCGTGTTGGTTTGAAGGGATGTATTGTTGTTTAACAGCCCGGGTGCCGAAAGCCCGAGGTAAAGGTTGGGTTTGCTCAAAAAAAGCCCGGTGCCGAAATTGGGTTGCCAAATATTAATGGCTTCGGTGTTAAAAGCCGGGTCGTTGGGTTCAACCAGCCTGAAGCTGCTTTCGTCGCTTATATAATTGCTTACACCACCCGAAAGCCCCATTCGGAGTCTTGTTTCGGCTCCCAGTTTTACCGAAAACGAATAATCGACAAAAACCGATTGGGTTTTGCTTGCACCAATTTGTTCGTTGAACAACGAAAAACCAAGTCCCATTTTTTGTTGTTTTAAGGGGCTTTGGAAACTGAAGGTTTGGGTTTGCGGAGGCCTTTCGAATTGCACCCATTGCTGGCGGGCCAGCAGCGTTAAGGCAGGGCTTTCGGTGTTGCCAACAAATGCCGGGTTGTATTTTTGAATGTTGAAAAGGTATTGGCTGTAATTGGCATCGTGCTGTGCCCGGGCAGTGCCGAAACAAAAACACAACACTGTGAAGCTGATAATGAATGCGATATGTTGTTTTGTAATCATTGTGCTTTTATTTCTTCAGGTAGATGGTTTTTTTGATTTCCATATTGGTATTGTACCTCAATACAATAAAATAATGGTTTTGGGGTAAAATTTCGTTGCTGCTCTTGTTGAGTGCGTTCAGCCGTCCGTCCCACCAAATATTACCATGCTGGTCGGGTAAGGTGCCATAGTTTTCGTGACTGAATACCAGTTGTCCTTGCCGGTTATAAACGGCCATAGTGGTGTTGGGGTAAAACTCAATACCCGGTATTACAAAAAAATCGTTGATGCCGTCGTCGTTGGGCGAAAAAGCATCGGGTACAAAAAATTCATCGCCGCTTTCGTTTTTACTTATTGCAATGGTGAAATTTTTTGTGAGTGTGTTTCCGCGTCCATCGTCGGATTGAACCAATATTTGATAGCTGTTTTTTTCGCGGTAGAAGAATACCCGGCTGGAATGCAACTGGTTGTGAGCTACAAAAAAGTTGTTGTTTTCGGCACTGTCGGTGGGCAGGGTGTAGTTGTATTCAAGTTCGTTGATGCGCTCGTCGCCTGCTGTTGTGAAAATTCCAACCAAACTGCCCATGGGCATGTTTTCGTCTATTGAATTGTTCGATAGCATAATATCGGTGGGCGGCAGGGTTTCAATGGGATGTACATTTATCGAAAAAGTTTTAACAAACGATTCGTTCAGCGGGTTGGTGGTTTGTGCTTTTATTTTGAAACTTTGGTGTTCGTCGTAGCTAAATGTTTGAGTGGTAAAAAGTTGGTCGCCGGCAATGAAAAAGTATTTATTGTCGGGGTGGGTGTCGTCTTCAACCAGGCTGTAAACAAAATCCTGCAACGACTCTTCGTTATCGATGTAACTACTGAAACGGCCAACAATGGTGCCCGCCGGTTTTAGCTCATCGATGCCGGAATTTGAAAGTTCGAGGTCGGTAGGCGCCAGCGATGCCACCTCGTTAATGTGAATGGTAAAGTTTTTTTCCAATGTGTTGCCCGAATTATCGGTGGTTCGCACCCTTATTTGATACACATTTTGCTGAAAATAATCGAATACTTTGTTGGCGTGCAACTGGTTGGCAGCAATAAAGAAATCGATGTTGCCCGTATCGCCTTCGCCTTCAACCAGCTCGTAGGTGTGCCAGTCGTTCAGGTCATCGTCGATGGTGTTGAACTTGCCAATTTCGGTTCCCAAGGGCGAATATTCATCAATGTATTGGTTCGACAGAAGAATGTCGGTAGGCGGATATACGCCCGACGATTTAAACTGAATGGAAATGGGTTCCGATTTGATGATCAGGTTGGGTACCAGTGGACTGCTGATGTAGCATTGATAAATGCCCAATTGGCCCTCGTTGATATTGGTGAGCCGGTGCGTGGCTTGTGCCGAGGGCTGGGTTAAGGCTTCGCCGTTAAAAAACCATTGATAGCTATTGGCCGAACCTCCGCAATCGATGTTTAAGGTGTAGTTTACCCCGGTATCGACTTGCAAATAAAGCTTTTGCCCAATGTTGTTCTGTGGCGAATAGTAAAAATAACGGTCGAACAATGCCGTTTTGTTTTCCAAATCTTCGAAAGTGAGCATGTTGTAATAAACGCTGATATCGGTCAACGATGCAATTTGGTGCAGCTTATCGGCCGCAAAGCCCGAAAGCTGGTTCGAGGCCATCGAAAGTACTTCGAGTTTCGAAAAATTATTGAAAGCCAGGGGCACCACACCGCTGATAAAGTTTCGTTCGAGCAGCAACTGTGTGAGGTTCGACAACTGTCCCAGCTCCGAAGGCAGCGTGCCTGTAAGCTGGTTCATGCTCAAATTGAGCACCAGCAGGTTCGACAAATTGCCCAGTTCGGGAGGTATCGACCCTGTTAATTGGTTGATGCTCAAATCTAAGTTGTTCAGCAGCTTAAGTTGCCCCAACGAGGAGGGGATCGAATCGCTTAACTGGTTGGCTTGAAGGTACATATTTCGTAAATTGGCCATCTGCCCCAGCTCCGAAGGGATTGCTCCTTGCAAGGCGTTGTTGTTCAGTTGTAAATAGTAAAGGCGGTTCAGTTGTCCCAACTCGGGCGGTATGCTGCCCGATAATTTGTTGTGGTTCAGGTAAAGATAACTCAGGCTATTGAGTTGCCCAATTTCGGCAGGTATATTGCCCGATAATTCGTTGTTGTGCAGGTATAAAACTCCCAACTTTGAGAGATTGCCCAGTTGTGTGGGAATATTGCCGCTTAGTTGGTTGTAATACAAATACAAATGGGTGAGGTTTTGCAAATTGCCCAACTCGGGCGGTATGTTGCCGCTCAAGCTGTTGTTGTT
>JAFGAF010000006.1 GCA_016933815.1 Prolixibacteraceae bacterium | reverse complement strand
CAGAATACTTTTTGAATTAATTCTGAGGCTAAAGGCAACTGCAACACAAGCTTACATCCCCCTATCGGCCAACGAATTAAACCTTCGGTAGCCAATCAATCGGTCGTAACGGTCGTTCATACGGCCATAGTAAACAAATATGTAGTAATCGTTTTCTGTTTCGTGGTGACTGCCTTCGAGGTTATAGGGTTTTATTTGCTCCGAACGATAATCTTTGTATGCATAGGTAAAATTGTAGTATCCCTGCTTGAGCAAAAGTGCCAGCTCATATTGTCCGCTGTCCATATTGTATTTCATTTCGTATGGTTTGGTACATTGCCAGTTACTGAGTTTGCCAAAAACATATATACCACCTCCTAGTAAAGGCTTGCTTACCTGCAGGGTAAAATGCACAAACATGTAATCGGCTTCAATGTCGGGATAATTGCGGTTAAGCACCTCAACATGAAAATTTCCGTTTAAATCTTTATAAAAATTATAAGGTTTTTGCACACGCGGAATATGCGGCAACAATGTTACATGATACAAAGGCGGATGCAGGCTTATTGCATCGACTCCTTCGCCCGGATAATTGAAACTTCGAAATTCAAAAGCCCTGAATTCGTTTTCGCCCTTAAAGGTATTCTCCATATCGTATTCGTATTCGAGCATACCATTGCTTACAAATAAAGGTTTTAAGTTGTGTATGGCATTATCGGTGCGATTGTTCTGGCTTATCACCACTTTTACATCGGTATGCGGGTTCTGAATCGGGAAATTACCATGCTTCACATTAAAATCAATTTCTTGGTTTTCGCCATTTACCGGATCGTGAGTTGCCCTTTTAATGCGAGCTTCGATACCCACCTGTTGTTCAACAACATAAAAACGCCAGGTAATGAGGGGAACATCGGGTTCGTTACGATTAAAAACCACTAAAACATAATTGCCCGAAAGGCTTATCGGCACATCGTTGTTGGGCAAATACAGCCAATAATTGATGTATTTCATATTGGTATTTCGCGAAAAATCAAAATCAGTAATCGGGAAATCGGTAAACGAGCTCAGGTATTCCTGTTGGCCAATTCGCGACAGCTTCCAATTGCGGTCGCAATGAAAAATTGTGTAATATAAATCAGCCTTTTCGTTGTTCAAGTCGTCGAAACTGAACAACAATTGTTCTTCGCTGTTTAGGGTTAAAACAGGGTTCGAAAGGCGCGCCCCGTCGCGATACATTTCAACAGTTTTGATGTTGTCGGAAAAAATTGTGTTTTCAATCACTTCGGGCAGACGAACAGCATTGCCCGAAAAACTTAAAAGACACAAAAACAAGATAAAAATGAAACGAATTGAACTCATTGCTATTTTTTTCACACAAAATTAATATTTATGGCCAAACTAATTGTTACAATATTAAACGAACAATAAAACAAAAGATTATCATACAAATAAGTCTTATTAAAGAATTATTTAACGCTAAAAATATAGCACAAATTATGCCCGAAAAAGCAAAAGATTACATAAAACAGCAATCAAGCACAAAAAACACTGATAAACATCTGGATATTTGGGATGAAGTATCCCCTAAATTTGTCAAATTATTTACCTTTGTCGTTCAAAAAATTTAAAATTAAGAATCTGCAATGTCGAAAACTATTAAGATCAAAAAAGGTTTTGATATTAAACTGAAAGGCAAGGCCGAAACAATTGTTGGCAGTACGCCTGCCGAGCGATTGTACGCCTTAAAACCAGCCGATTTTCCGGGGCTAAAACCAAAGCTTTTGGTAAAAGCCGACGATACGATCAAAGCCGGCAGCCCTTTATTTATTGACAAAAGCCAGCCCGAGGTGGTGTTTACATCGCCGGTAAGCGGTAAAGTTGTAGCAATAAACAGGGGCGAACGCCGCCGTATTCTTGAAGTCGAAATTGAAAGCGATGAGAAGTTCGAATCGGAAACCTTTTCGATAGCCGAACCAAAGTCGCTTAAGGGCGAACAAATAAAAGATGCCCTGCTTAAAAGCGGCTTATGGCCTTTTATTGTACAACGTCCGTTTGGTGTTGTAGCATCAACCAAAATCGTTCCGCGCGATATTTTCGTTAGTGGTTTCGACACGGCACCATTGGCTACCGACTATGAGTTTACCCTTGCTTCCGAAACCGATACTTTGCAAGCCGGTTTCGATGCATTGTCGAAACTTACAACCGGAAAAGTGTTTTTGGGTTTGCGCCAAGGGTCCAAATTCGGATCGATTAAGGGTGTTGAAATCAACCATTTCGACGGCCCGCATCCGGCAGGTAATGTTGGCATTCAAATTCACAAAACAGCTCCAATAAACAAAGGCGATGTAGTATGGACACTAAGCTTGCAAGCTGTATTGTTCATTGGCCGTTTGTTTAAAACCGGCAAGCTCGACTTATCGAAAACCATTGCACTTGCAGGCTCCGAAGTTGAAAAGCCTCAATATTACAAAGTATATAGCGGTTGTTCGGTTCAAAACCTACTCAAAGGTAAAACCCAAAATAAGGTTGGCGAACGAATTATTTCGGGCAACGTGCTCACCGGTACCCAAATCGAACCCGACGGTTATTTAGGGTTCTTCCACAACCAAATATCAGTGATTCCCGAAGGCAACCAAATAGAAGCTTTTGGATGGGCAGCCCCGGGCTTCACAAAATTTAGTGCCAGCAAAACATTCTTTTCGAAATTGTTACCCAAAAAAGAATACATACTCGATGCCAACCTGCATGGTGGCGAAAGGGCTTTTGTAGTATCGGGTCAATACGAAAAAGTTCTGCCAATGGACATACTGCCGGTTTACCTGCTCAAATCGATCATTGTTAACGATTTCGACAAAATGGAACAACTGGGCATTTACGAAGTACTGGAAGAAGACATGGCTTTGTGCGAATATGTGTGTACCTCGAAAATTGAGGTTCAGGAAATTTTGCGCAAAGGTTTTTCAACCATGCTGAAAGAACTGGCTTAAAAAATTGGTTTTCAACATTTGTAAAAAATCATAAAAAATACTTTCATGTTTGGACAAGGAATAAAGAATTTTTTCGATAAGCATCGGCCAAAGTTTGAGAAGGGAGGCAAATTGCACCCTTTCCAAAGCGTGTTCGAAGGTTTTGAAACCTTCTTGTACGTTTCGGATGCTACTACGAAAAAGGGATCGCACATACGCGATTATATTGATTTGAAGCGCACCATGATTTTTGTGGTTATAGCATTGGTTCCCACCCTGCTGTTTGGAATGTATAACATTGGATTCCAACACTTCAAAGCCATTGGCGAAATTGCCGACACTTCGTTTTTCGAAGTATTTATTTACGGATTTTTAAGGGTATTGCCTTCGCTGGTAGTTTCGTACTTGGTTGGTTTGGGCATCGAATTCACTTTTGCACAAATTAAAGGGCACGAAATAAACGAAGGTTATCTGGTATCGGGTATTCTTATTCCCTTGGTGTTACCCATTAACACACCACTGTGGATGACAGCCATTGCCGTTGCCTTTTCGGTAATTATTGCAAAAGAAGCCTTTGGCGGAACCGGCATGAACATTTGGAACCCTGCACTCATTGCACGAGCCTTCTTGTTTTTTGCTTACCCTTCGCACATGAGCGGCGAAAGTGTTTGGATTCGACTGGGCGACAATGCCGACAAAGTAGTTGACGGTTTTTCGGGCGCAACACCACTTGGTTTAGCCCTAAACGGCGTACTCGACTATAACATTTGGGATGCATTTTGGGGTTTTATTCCCGGTTCGGTTGGCGAAACATCAACTTTTGCCATTTTGTTGGGTGCTGCATTTTTGATTATAACCGGAATAGGTAGTTGGAAAATAATGCTATCAACCACTTTGGGAGCCCTTTTTGTGGGAATACTGCTGAACACATTTGCTGTTAATGCCTTTATGGAAATTCCTTTCTGGCATCACCTCTTCTTGGGTGGTTTCGCCTTTGGTGCCGTATTTATGGCTACCGACCCTGTTTCGGCCTCTCAAACCGAAACTGGAAAGTGGATTTACGGCTTCCTTATTGGGGTAATGGCAATTATTATCCGCGTTTTAAACCCTGCATACCCCGAAGGCATGATGTTGGCCATATTGCTGATGAACACCTTTGCACCGCTCATCGACCATTATGTGGTACAAGGCAATATTCGCAAACGCATCAAACGGGCAACCGTTAAAGTTCAATCATAAATACCATTCACAATGAATAGAAACGGAAATACATACACATTCATCTATGCTTCGGTAATGGTAATAATTGTAGCGGCCATATTGTCGTTCACTGCCATGTCGTTAAAGCCGCTTCAAAAGCGCAATATCGAAGTTGAGAAGAAGAAAAATATTTTGACCTCGATCAACATCAATGCATCAACTGCCGAGGCCGAGAAAATATACGATCAAACCATCACCAACTCGTACGTTGTGAATTCAAAAGGCGAATTGGTTGAAGGCAATGCTTTTACAATCGACCTGAAAAAAGAACATGCCAAAGCACTCGATGAGCGCATAATGCCTGTTTTTGAAGCCAACCTTGGCGAACAGGGTACAAAATATGTTATACCGCTAAGGGGCACCGGCTTATGGGGCCCAATTTGGGGCTATGTTGCCCTCAACAGCGATTTGAACACCATTTTTGGTGCCACGTTCGACCACCAAGGCGAGACCCCGGGCTTGGGTGCCGAAATTGTAACTCCCGCTTTCCAGGAAGTTTTTAAAGGAAAAGAACTTTTCGACAACAACGGAAAATTTGTTTCGTTGGTAGTTGCCAAAGCAGGCGAAGTTGCCCCGGCACAACACAAGGTTGATGCCATATCGGGCGGCACTATTACCAGCAAGGGCCTGCAACAAATGTTATACGACGACCTTTCGGGGTATGTCGAGTTCTTCAACAAGAAAAAAACAGAATAATATGAGCGATAAAGAAACATTGTTCTCGAAGAAGAACCTAAAGCTAATAACCGATCCACTGGGTAGCCAAAACCCCATAACCGTTCAGGTACTTGGTATTTGTTCGGCTTTAGCCGTTACAGCCCAAATGAAACCAGCCTTTGTAATGACCATTTCGGTAATGGCAGTATTGGCTCTTTCGAACGTAATCATCTCCTTGCTTCGAAACTCAATACCCAACCGAATACGAATTATCGTTCAGTTGGTTATTGTGGCCTCCTTGGTTATTTTGGTCGATCAGGTATTGAAAGCTTTTGTTTACGACGTAAGCAAGCAGTTGTCGGTATTTGTTGGTCTTATTATTACTAACTGTATCATAATGGGGCGCCTTGAAGCCTTCGCGCTTGGTAACAAACCATGGCCTGCTTTTCTCGATGGTATTGGCAATGCTGCCGGTTACGGAATAATCCTGATTATTGTTGCCTTTTTCCGCGAGTTGCTCGGTTCGGGTTCAATTTGGGGCTACCAAGTAATACCCGAAGGTTTTTACAACTTTGGATATGCCAACAATGGTTTAATGGTGTTGTCGCCAATGGCGCTTATTACCGTAGGGATCATCATTTGGGTTCAGCGCACAAAAAACCGTCAGTTAATTGAAGAAAAGTAGTCAAATTGTGTAAAAATCAAGTAAAATGGAAAACATTATCAACATATTCGTCAAATCAATTTTCCTTGAAAACATGGTTTTCGCCTACTTCCTTGGTATGTGTTCGTACCTTGCGGTTTCGAAGTCGGTAAAAACAGCTACAGGATTAGGTTTGGCAGTAATTTTTGTTTTGGGTATTACCGTACCTGTAAACTATTTGCTCGAAAATTTTGTGCTGAAAGAAGGAGCTTTAGCTTGGTTGGGACCCAACTTTGCCGATATCGACCTTAGCTTTTTGAGCTTTATCATGTTTATTGCAGTTATTGCATCGATGGTACAATTGGTCGAAATGGTAGTTGAAAAATTCGCCCCGGCACTTTACTCCAGTCTGGGTATATTTCTCCCGCTTATTGCCGTAAACTGCGCCATTTTGGGTGGAGCTTTGTTCATGCAACAAAAAGAGTTCCTCAACATTGGCGAAGCCACAACCTATGGAATTGGATCGGGCATTGGCTGGTTTTTGGCCATTATCGGTATTGCAGCCATTCGCGAAAAAATTCAGTATTCGCACATACCCGCACCGCTAAAAGGGCTAGGTATGGCTTTTATAATTACCGGATTAATGGGGCTTGCTTTCATGGGCTTCTCCGGCATTAAACTATAATTGTAACGACTTAAAATAAGAGAGATATGATTCTTTTAGCTACACAATCAACAGTTATCCTTACCAGCGTGATTTTCTTTCTGGTAGTAATTTTATTGTTGGTTAGCCTGTTGTTGTATGCCAAGAAAAAACTTACCCCATCGGGGGTTGTCAAAATTGACATCAACGAAGGTGAAAAAGAAATTGAAGTAGAACCGGGCGGAACCGTTTTATCAACATTGGGTAACAACGGCATTTTCCTGCCATCGGCTTGCGGTGGTGGTGGTACTTGCGGCATGTGCCGTTGCCAGGTTGAAGACGGAGGTGGCTCCATTTTGCCTACCGAAGTAAACTTCTTTACCCGAAAAGAACAACAAGAAAACTGGAGGCTTGGCTGTCAGGTTAAAATCCGTCAGGATATGAAAATTAAAGTGCCTGAAGAAGTTTTAGGCATTCGCAAATGGGAATGCGAAGTGGTATCGAACCACAACGTTGCAACATTTATTAAAGAATTTGTAGTTAAATTGCCCGAAGGCGAAACCCTCGATTTCAAATCGGGAGGCTACATTCAAATTGACGTTCCTAAATACGAATGCGATTTCAAAGATTTTGTTATTGAAGAAAAATACCGCGACGAATGGGACAAATTTGGCCTTTGGGATCTTAAATCAAAAAATACCGAAGAAACCTACCGTGCATATTCAATGGCCAACCACCCTGCCGAAGGCAACATTGTTATGCTAAACATTCGTATTGCTACTCCACCATGGGACAGGCAAAAAAATGGCTGGGCCAATGTGCCTTCAGGTGTTTGTTCATCGTACATCTTCTCGCGCAAACCCGGCGATAAAGTAACCATCTCGGGACCTTACGGTGAATTCTTTATTCAAGATACCCAAAACGAAATGTTGTACATAGGTGGTGGTGCCGGAATGGCTCCGCTCCGCTCACACCTTTTCCACTTGTTCCACACCCTTAAAACCGGCCGCAAAGTTTCGTATTGGTACGGCGCACGTTCGGTAAGGGAGATTTTTTACGAAGAGCATTTCAGAGCTATCGAAAAACAATTTCCAAATTTCAAATTTACAATTGCTTTGAGCGACCCGCAACCCGAGGACAATTGGGAAGGACCCGTAGGGTTTATTCATCAGGTTATTCACGATAATTACCTGAAAGATCACGAAGCGCCCGAAGACATTGAATACTACATGTGCGGCCCCGGCCCTATGACCAATGCCGTAAACAAAATGCTTTACGACTTGGGCGTTGAAAAAGAAAATATCCACTTCGACGATTTCGGAAACTAAGTTTTATTAACAATACTTTTTCAAGGGAGCTATCAAAAAATAGCTCCCTTATTCTTTTTATATACACCAAGAGGGTATAAATATTGCATTTTATGGGCTAAAATTAAATTTCGATATATTATAAAACAGCTTATTCGCATAGTTTTTTTAAATATCTTTTTTTAGATTTGTTATCAACACTTTAATAAATTACTAAAAAATTCTAACTAACTTACACTACTTGTTTATAAAGGGACTAATTAATTGAATGAAAAAATGGACAAAGGGAAAAAATTGAGATTCAAACGCCTGTCTTACAAAATCGGGGTGTTAATTATTTTAACGGAGTTTGTTGCCTTGTTTGCATTGGGCGTGTTTTACATAAACCGTTTCACCAAACAAATCGAACAAGGTTTGGAACAAAGTTTTCACACTCCCGGTTACTTAATGTCGAAAGGCTTACTGAGGTACGAATCGGCCGAAGACAGGGTAATACTCGAAAAACTGGTTGGAGAACCTGTTGAAGAGTGCATTATTGTAGGAGCTAACGGAAAAGTTTATTTCTCGCTAAACCCCGAACACAATGGCAAAAACAAGTCCGACATCAGCATTCTGAATGGATTTGATGCGCTATCGTACGAAATTGAAGAAGATGTTTACGAAAAAGTTTACGACAAAAGCGGCGACCGCTACTTTGTGAGCATTAGCCCGCTAAAACTCGACGACGGCAAATTTCTGGGGCATTTGTTCGTATATGCAAAGCTCGACCGGATTGAAGCCGAAAAATCGTCAATAATTTGGATGTTCATTTTGGGCTCATTCCTATGTATAGTAATCACATCAATTGTAATCATCTTTTTAATGAAAGTTTACTTTACCGACAATATCAATTTGGTATTGGCAAGGTTAACCGAAATTCAAAATGGTAAACTTTCGAGCAAAAAGCTTAAAATCAATTCAAACGACGAAATAGGGCAACTTGGCAAGGCCATTAACAAACTGAATGAAAAATTGCGCGAGATTGTAATACTCATCTCAACCGGAGCCGAAAAGGTTAATGTTACCAGTAACCAAATCGACGACATATCGTTAAAAGTAGCCAGTGGCTCGAGCCATCAGGCATCGTCGGCCGAAGAGGTATCGTCGGCTGTTGAAGAAATGGCAGCTATGATTGAGAACAACACCGAGAGTGCTGAAAAAACCCAGCAAATATCAATAAAAGCAGCCGAGGGTATTCAGCAATTAATTATGCGCGAAGAAGAAAGCTTGCTTTACATACAGGAAATATCGAAGAAGATATCAATTGTAAACGACATAGCTTTCCAAACCAACATACTGGCACTTAACGCTGCCGTTGAAGCCGCAAGGGCCGGCGAACACGGACGTGGATTTGCTGTTGTTGCAGGCGAAGTGCGCCGTTTGGCCGAAAATAGCCGTAAAGCAGCCGACGAAATTAACCAGCTTTCCGAAAAATCGGTTTCGATTACAACCAATGCTCACGACTTTATGATGCACCTGGCACCCGAAATTGAACAAACATCGCAACTGGTTAACGACATTACCGTTTCGAGCAGCGAACAAAGTAACGGTGCCAGCCAAATAAACAGCGCAATACAGGATCTAAACCTTATAATACAACAATATGCTGCCACGGCCGAAGAAATGGCCCGTAACTCAAAAGTGCTTAAAATTGAAGCCGAAGAACTCGAACGTAGCATCAAGTTCTTTAATGTTGAAGAACAATAGCTTTAACTTCAAAATCGATTATTATGGTTATGAAAAATATATTGTCAATATTTTTCGGCCTGTTAACATGCTTATTTACATGCACTTTTATAGTTGGCTGCAATCACCAAACAAGCATAATTTCAGGTTGGAAACCTCTCGAAAAAATTGAACAAACATCGACCATTAACTTTGTGGGGCATTGGCTAAACGAAGGCGACAGGGAATTTTTTGTGCGAAACATTGCCCGTGTGTACGAGTTTGAGAACCAGCACATCAACGTGAACTTAAAATTTCCCGAGGAAATTTATTACGACCATTCGGACCGTACAAGCAACGAAAAATACACGGCCAAGGTAGTAAAAGAGAAACTCACCGACTGGGACATCATAAGGCTTAACGGCGAATACCGCGAAGTAACCAACTTGCTAAACGATCCCGATTGGGCAAAAGATCACTTTGTAGATTTTAGCAACATTGAAGAATTCAGGGATAACACAATACCCGAATTGCTTAGTGGTAATGCAAAGCAAGAATGGAACGGAACGATTCCGGGACCTTTGGTCGAAGGCCAATACTGGGCACTGTGGTGCAATTTGGATGTTGCCAAAAAAATCGGAATAGAGATCAAACAATTTGGAATGACTTTCGACGATTTTGCCGGCTACCTAAAAGCTTTGCACCAGTATAATCAGCAAAACCCTAACGATTATATTATTCCAATTTACGAATCGTATGTTTGGGAAACAGCCACTACGCTAGGTATTGCACTTTATTCATCGTTGCTCGACAGCCCCGAGGAGTTTCTTACTCCAAAAATTACAACAAAAAGGTTAAATGCGTGGGGAAAAACACTCGAAGCACTCGAAACCATTGCCCAGTACCAACCGCTTCACCCATCGTGGAAAGAAACCGACTGGAGCTCAACTCACAACATGATGCTCGACGGCGAATGCCTGTTTTACATTAACGGATCGTGGATGTACAACATTTGGAAAGGACTCGACAATGAAAAGGTGTTGCGGTGTATGCCAGCCGAATTGCCTTCGTTTAAACCACACATTGTTTATCCGAGTGCGTACCAGGTTACTTGGGGTGTTCCAAAAAATGCACCCAATCGCGATGAGGCTGTTAAATTTTTATTGGCAATGAACAAACCCAATATTGCCGAAATGTGGAGCCGCTATACCAAATGCCCGACCGGTATAAAAGGAAATTTGTCGGGAGCCAACCTTGGCGGCGACCAGTTCGAAGAATTTGCAAAATATGTTCAGGAAAACTTTGGAACAAACGTTTATCGATACAACGAAAGTGCTTCGTGGTTCCTTAACGAACGTTTTGCCGATAACCCGCATTATTTCAAAGAAGTAATACAGGGCGAAATAACTGCCAACGAAGCCATGCGGGCCATAAAACAAAGCATTGCACAATAAAAAACATAAAACAGCAACAGAAAGGATTTTTAAGGAATAAATTATATTTTTACCATCGGTTAAATATAGTCAATTGGCAATGAAGCAATCCTTATTATTTTTTCTGTTGTTGTTTTTATTTAGTTGCAACAACAAAAAACCGCAATATTTTACCAATAACGGACTCGTTTTTGGAACTTATTACCACATTATTTACGAAAGCCCGAATGGCACCGATTTACAGGCTGAAATTGAAAACGAACTTCATCGTTTAGACATGTCGCTATCGACTTATAAAGAAGAGTCGGTACTTTCAAAAGTAAACACCAACCAAACAGTTGAGCTCGATTCGCTTTTCATTAACGTTTTTAAGCGCTCAATTCAAATTGCCGGGCAAACCAACGGAGCTTTCGACCCAACTGTTGCACCTTTGGTAAACGCCTGGGGTTTTGGTTTTAAGAAAAAAGAAAACGTAACGCCGCAACTAATCGACAGCATCAAACAATTTGTTGGCTACAAAAAAATTAAACTCAACAAGGGGCAAATCGAGAAGGACGACAACCGCATT
>JAFGAF010000429.1 GCA_016933815.1 Prolixibacteraceae bacterium | reverse complement strand
TATTTGGTAGCCCTTAAGTTTGCCCAATTCGAATACCTTAAAAATGCCAGCGGAATAAAGCCAATACTTTTGCTCGACGATATTTTTGATAAGCTCGATGCCAACCGTGTGAGCAAAATTATTCAGTTGGTTTCCGACGATCGCTTTGGCCAAATATTTATTACCGATACCAACAAAGACCATTTAGATTCGATACTTAAAAAAATGGATATCGCGCATAAAATTTTCACAATTGAACAAGGGAAGGCATTTGACTATGAGACGTAAAGAAACTCAAAAAATAAGCGACGTACTAAAAATTGCCATCAAAGAGTCGGTGTATGAACACAAGTTGCTCGAAACCCGTATAATTGAAAATTGGTCGAAATTATTAGGGCCGGGCATTGGGCAGGCTACTTCGCAAATATACATTCGCAACAAAACACTCATTGTTCACATCGATTCATCGGTAATTAAACACGA
The DNA here is from genome assembly GCA_016933815.1 of Prolixibacteraceae bacterium. Taxonomy (GTDB): domain Bacteria; phylum Bacteroidota; class Bacteroidia; order Bacteroidales; family Prolixibacteraceae; genus Roseimarinus. The sequence continues at coordinate 15,251 of JAFGAF010000429.1, read as the reverse complement.
GCTTTTTATGATGCGCACCCGCATTTTACAAGCACTAAACGAAAGTGTTAAGTCCGAAGTGATTAACAATATTCATTTTGCGTGATTTGTTTTTTTAAATTGAAGATTCAATCTCGTTAAAGCTTTTTTGATTATTGTTGTTCACTTTGTTTTTAATGTTTCGATAGGTATTGAGTGTGTTCATGTTTATTGATAAACCAACTCTAAACGACAACATTTGGTTGAATTCATGTTCCGTTTTCTTAAAGAATAACGATGATATTTGTGCATAGCATTTCAAATTTTTAATGCCAAAACGACATTGAATACCATTGTCAACATACATATCGTAAAAATGATTGTTGTTGTTTAGGAATTCATCAAAATCTTTATAACTACTATTTGGATTTTTTATCTTGGTATTCAGCACTTTTGAGCTGTATAAACTATAACGGCTAAATACACTTATGTCAAAAAACTTTTCGATATAAATAGTAAAAGTAGGTTGAACATTGATAAAATTCACATTATTTCGGTATGATGAAGAATAACTAAAGTCACTGTGCCCCGACCACGATAATGACCCGTTTATTATTCCCCAGCCATAAGTAAGTGGTATGTAAAAAAAGGTATTGTGGTTTAATTTATGAAAGGGTGTCAATGCTGCCGAATGGAAGTTTGCATTGTTTCTTCTAATCCAATTGTTATTCGTTTCGGAGGTATGAATATCGGATTGCTTTTGTTGAAAATGGCTTACACAGAAGCCCAGATAATCGGTAATTGCATATCCGGCTTGTTGGTGTCTGATGCCGGTATTTATTTGCAAATCGCTTTTTTTGTTGAAATAGGGTAGCTGATGTGGTTGAGGAACATAGTAATTAACATATGTGGCGTCAAAAAGCAATAGGGCAAGCAAAATTTCCATGTTGATAATAATTTTCTGCTAAAATAAAAAATTATTATTAAAAAACAAAGCCCCGTTTTTCAACGAGGCTTTTGCTATTTGAATATGATTTTTTACAGCTCAAATTTGTACGAAGCAGGGTCGGTAACTGCCGAACCGCGAATAAACTCGCCGTGGCCATGTACAACCTGCCTTGTAATTTTATTGTATGCTTTTGCCGATTTGAGGAAGCTCATATCGCGGTTGGCATCAATCAACAGCAAGTAGCTCATAATAATATGGCCGGCCATTTCAACCAAGCGGCGTGCATGGAAATCGATGTATTCATTGTCCTTGGCAGCTACTACTTTTTCAACAGCCTCGGCATACTCTTCGGTTAAGCCAATTAAAATTCGGCGGTATTTTTCCAATTCGGGTTTGAGCGCTTCTTTTTCGTATTCGCGAATTTGCGCCAAATAACCACCGGTGGTAACGCCCCTTATGGCTGCAACTACTTGTAATTGAGTTGTTCCTTCGTAAATTGATGTGATGCGAGCATCGCGGTAAATGCGCTCAACCGGGTAATCTTTCATGAAACCCGAGCCACCATGAACCTGAACGGCATCGTAGGCATTTTGATTGGCATATTCCGACGAAAGGCCTTTCACCAGTGGGGTGTAAATATCGGCCAAGCGTTGGTATTTTTTCATCAGTTCGCGTTCGTCCTTATCCAAGGTACGGTCGTTCGAAATGTGGTAATATGCTTTGTAGTAATCGACAAAACGTGCAGTTTCGTATAACAAAGTACGCGATGCATCGAGCTTGGCTTTCATTACGGTTAGCATTTCGTAAACCGCCGGAAAATGGATAATTGCTTTGCCAAATTGTTCGCGGTCTTTAGCATAAGCCAAAGCTTCCTGAAAAGCAGCTTCGCAAACCCCAACGCTTTGTGCGGCAATGCCCAAACGTGCACCGTTCATTAAAGCCATTACGTATTTGATAAGCCCCATACGGCGGTCGCCAACCAATTCGGCAGGTGCATCTTTGAACACCAACTCGCAGGTAGGCGATCCAATAATCCCCATTTTGTGTTCAATGCGGCGTACGGTAATTCCACCGTTGCGTTTGTCGTGAATAAACATTGAAAGGCCGCGTCCATCGTGTGTTCCTTCTTCGGAGCGGGCCAGCACGAGCGAAATGTCGCCATCGCCGTTGGTGATGAAGCGTTTCACACCGTTGAGCAGCCAAATGCCCTTTTTTTCGTTGAAAGTTGCTTTAAGCTCAACAGCCTGAAGGTCGGAGCCTGCATCGGGTTCGGTAAGGTCCATGGCCATGGTTTCGCCTTGGCAAACACGGGTAAGGTATTTATCTTTTTGCTCTTCGTCGGCAAACTCGTGTATGGTTTCTGCGCAGTCCTGTAAGCCCCATATGTTCACAAAACCTGCATCGGCACGCGACACCAGGTCGGCAGCCATAATGTAGGGAACGATAGAGAAATTCAGACCACCGTACTGGCGGGGCAGGGTAATGCCCATTAATCCGGCTTTGATCAGTGCGTCGAGGTTTTCCTGAGTGCCGCGGGCGTATTTTACGTGGCCGTTAATTACCTGCGGGCCTTCGGCATCGATGCTTTCGGCGTTGGGAGCAATAATATCGGCACATATTTCGCCAATCACTTCCAACACTTTGTCGTAACTGTCCATTGCATCCTCAAAATCGAGCGGTGCATAATCGAATTTTTCTTTTTCGGTATAGTTATGCTCTCTGAGTGCCACAATCTTTTCCATCAAAGGATGACTAAGATGGAATTTCAAGGCTTTATTATCGGTATAAAAATTTGCCATAATATTAAAGATTAAGTCATTGGTCATTAGTTATTGGTCATTGGTCTTCATGGAAGCAAATGCTTTAATGACTTTTTCCTAATGACGATTGACTATTATTATTTGCTGTTTGCTTTGTAGTATTTAATCATTTTAGGTATTACATCCATTACTTCGCCTTTAATTACATAGTCGGCAATTGAGTTAATGGGCGCATTTTCATCAGAGTTGATGGCGATGATTTGCGCTGAGTCTTCCATGCCTGCACGGTGCTGAATTTGCCCCGAAATACCACAAGCAATGTATAGTTTTGGTCGAACGGTAACCCCTGTTTGGCCTACCTGGCGGTCGTGATCGGCAAAGCCGGCATCAACAGCAGCACGCGAGGCAGCAACTTCGCCACCCAGCACATCGGCCAGTTCGAATAAGGCAGCAAAGTTTTCCTTGCTTCCCATGCCATAACCGCCGGCAACAATAACCGGTGCGGCGCTAAGGTTTACTTTTTTCTGCTCAATGTGGCGCTCAATAATAGAAATAACGAAATCTTCGTCGCTTACCATTTTGGCCACATCAATTTTTTTCAATTTGCCTTTGTAGGTTTTCGAGCGCATTTCGCTTTTCATAACCCCTTCGCGAACGGTTGCCATTTGCGGACGGCAGTCGGGGTTAATAATGGTTGCTATTATGTTTCCACCAAAGGCGGGCCTAATTTGATAAAGCAGGTTTACGTAAATTTTGTTGGCTTTTTTGTCTTCGTGCGAACCTATTTCGAGGCTGGTGCAGTCGGCTGTTAATCCGCTGTACAATGCCGACGACACACGTGGGCCAAGGTCGCGGCCAATGGGTGTTGCGCCCATAAGAGCAACTTGAGGTTTTTCGGCTTTAAACAGGTTCACAATAATTGAAGTGTGCGGAAGGGTAGTGTACGGAGCCAAACGGGCATCGTCGGCAACGTGCACAACATCAACGCCGTATGGGTAAATTTGCGTTTCAATTCCTTCGAGTTTGCTGCCAATAACTACAGCTTCGAGTTGGCATCCCAACTGGTCGGCAAGGCTACGGCCTTTAGTGAGCAATTCGAAGCTCACGTTGGCTATTGCCCCGTCTTCTATTTCGATATATACAAATACGTTGTTCATAATGGCTATGGTTTATCCTATGGTATGACTGTCGATTAGTTCTTTCATCAAAAGGTTGATGTCGGCATCGGTAGCTTCAATTTTTTTAGCTGCTTTGGCCTGAAGAACCACGTTTTCAATTTTCTTCACTTTTGTTGGCGAACCCGAAAGACCCAGTTGTTCGGCTTCAACTTCAACATCGTTCACTGTCCATTCGGTAATGTTCAGGTACGGGCGTTCGTTGAACAGGCCTACGTAATCTTCATTGGCTTCCTGGCGTTCGCTAACCGTTTTGGCATGTTTGAATTTCATGATCAAACGGGCATTGCGTGCACGGCAAGGTGCAGCCGAACCGGTTACGGTAATTACCGAAGGTACGGGTGCTTTTACAATTTCAACACCATTGTCCAAGCGGCGCTTTAGTTGAATGGTTTGCTCGTTAACCGATTGAACTTCTTCAACATAGGTAACCTGTGGCAGCTTGAGTTTTTCGGCTACCTGCGGGCCAACTTGTGCAGTATCGCCATCGATAGCCTGGCGGCCACATACGATTAAATCAACATCGCCAAATTTTTTGATGGCCCTCGAAATAGCGTACGATGTGGCAAGGGTATCTGATCCGGCAAATGCACGGTCGGTTAACAGAATTCCGTCGTCGGCACCACGAAACATGCCTTCGCGAATAATATCGGCAGCACGGGCGGGTCCCATGGTTAATACGGTTATGCTTGCACCGGGTATCTGATCTTTTACCCTCAGTGCTTGTTCGAGTGCGTTAAGGTCCTCGGGGTTAAAAATGGCAGGCAGCGCAGCACGGTTAACGGTACCGTCGGCTTTCATGGCATCTTTGCCCACGTTGCGGGTGTCGGGAACCTGTTTCGCCAGTACAATAATTTTGAACGTCTTCATAGTTCACTTTTTTTATATAGGTTTTATTAATTCGAAATTTTTAAAGGCCAACAAATATAATAATGAACTTGATTAAAGCAAAGGCATTTTTAACGCTAATAGCCGTGAATAAAGGCGTATAGAGATGCGTTAAGCCCCTAATTTATGCTTTTTACAGATTGTAGGCTTTGCCTGTTAAGTGTTCAAAACAATCAAATCGATTATTCGAATGTTTCCTTTTGTGTTGAAAAATAATGATTATTTATAACGATTTCAGATAAAATCGTCGAAAATCAGTGGTTTTTATCGATGTATTTGAGCAGTTGAACGATGTCGGGAAGCGATTTTCGCTTTAAATGTTGCTCGTTTACAAATCGTTTTATTTCTTTTTTGCTTTCGGGGAAAAGCTTGCTTACAGCATTTATTTTTGCTTTTGTTTCAAAAGTGTTTTCGCCAATTTGAATGAAATAGCGTTTGCGGGGGAAAATTTTATCTTTTGAGTTCAACTCGTTGGCTACCGATATGTTGGCAGTGTGTTTGAGCATGAATTTGATTTGACCGTTGTACAGCATTTCAACAAAATCGCCGTTTTTTAACCGGTAACTGAGGTTTTCACCTTCGTATTTTTTGAAAAATAAGCTGTCGGTATTGTTGTAAATCGTAAAAGCGTTGATGCTGATTGGATCTACCACAAATAGTTTCTTTAATGTTTCGTGATAAAAAATAAGATCGCCACTTAAAATACTGAATTTGAGTTGCAAATTTTCGGCTGTTTGCCCGTTACTTAAATATACTTTTCCGTTTTTCCAATCGGGAAAAAGGTAAGGCGAGCCTTCGTAATTGTTCGGATGGTTGTATAGTATGCCCACAATGTTTACTTTTTCGCCATTGTTGTTTCCCAAAGTGTTTAAGCTTTGCAGGCCGAAAATTGCGATGAGCAGTAGTAGTGTAATTTGTTTCATCTGTTTTAGCTTTTTAGTGAATGGTGAAAGTGAAAAAAGCTTTGTGCGAGTTTCCTTTGTCATCGAAACCAGATACAACAGCAAGGTATTTTCCTTTTTCAGCCGAGGTTTCGAATTGTATTGCAGTTGTTTCGTGTGTAGGTAGCAAATAGGGATTCCAATGCAAAACATCTCTGAAAAAGGGTTTGCTTTCGGTGCTTGTTTCATAAGGCAAACTGTAGCTCCTGATCCTCGATTTTATTGCATTTTTGGGCAGCTCTATTTCGCTGAAATCGCCTTTGTAGGTTTGAATTGCCACCAAACCATCAATAAGTATATCGCCATAACAACGGGTTTGGGCTTGGATTTCGACCCATTTTATTGCTTTAGAATTGAGCACATTAAGAGTTGCAGGATCGAACACGGGAACCCCATCGACCAAAATTGATGGTTGATTGTAAAAAGTTTTTTTATCGGGATCCCAAACTCGAAGATAGGTGCTGTCGCGGCTCATTCGGTATTTTATTGTTGGGAGTATTTCCCAGGCTATTTCGTTAAAATCGTTTAAATCGATATATATTTCGGGGTAAATACGGCGGTCGGTAAGGCCATAAAACGGTGTGATTTGGTTTCTTGGGGCATGTTTTACCGTTTTCTTATCCCCGTAGGCTTTATGCATTGTTGTTCTTAATACAGCTAATTTTGTTTCTTCGGAATTCATAAACCCTTCGGAAACGAAAAAAGGTATTTTTTGCGGAGGCAGTAAAAACATGGGAAATAACGAAATGTTGAATTCATTTTTCTTGTCAATGCTTTGAATAATAATGTTTTGGTCGTTGTGTTGGTCTTTGATCTGAAAGCTGAACACTCCGTTTTCATCGGAGTAAGCGTAGGTAATATTTGCTACACTATCGGGTATCGAAAGCAATACCATTTGCCGGCTAAGCGGTTTGTTGCTTTGTTTGTCGGTTATTCTTCCGCTTAGGCTTAAGTTGTTGTAAATGTTAATGTCGGGGTGGGGGGTGAAAAAATTTTCAATGTTTGATTTGTTAGCTGAAGTCATCAGGTTAGTGTCGATTTTGAAAACACTCATTGCCAAGCCGCCATGCCAGTTTAGGTTTGGGCTTTCGATGTTGATTTTAACCGGCGAGTTGGGTGTAAAATGCCTGCTGGTGCTTTGAAGTTTTAGCAAGTTGCCGGTATGACTTGTGTCGATCGAAAAGGGGTTAAATGCCTGGGCATTGCTGTTGTTTTTGCGCTGATTGTTCACTTCGTTGTTGCCAAAACGGTTAACAACAGGTAACAAAAGCGCATCGATGCTAAGCTCTCCATGTTGATTTCCATAGTAACATCTTAACAAATAAACACCTGTTTGAACCGAGTCGGGGATTGCAATTTCGCCTTGCCAGTGGCTGTTTGTCGATTGGTAGAGGCAGTTCTCAATCATGTAGCCTTCGCCGCATAAATCGACATAAAGCACGGGTTTGTCGTTCGTTTCGGATTGTGTGCGGGTACATTTAAAACGAATGGTTTCGCCCGATACATAAACCGTTTTATCGGTTTGAATAGCTACCTGCTTGGTTTTTTGAAAAGCGTTAGCTCCAAAAGGTAGAATTGTAATTATTAATAGTATGAATTTGTTGATGTTCATTGCTTTAGTAATTTATCCAAAAATCGGTAGGTTGTTCGAGGCAGCCTTCGGTATTTTCAACAACCGGGAAGGTATCGCCCATTTCAACCGACCTGATTTCGCGTGTACCCAGCTTTACCTTCACAATTTTTTCGGTTACCGAAGCGGTGTTGAAAAAGCCGTAGGCACAAATGCTCGAATCGGTTTGACACGATATGTTGCTGCCAATTTCTTCTTCCAGCGGATCGAAAAGTTTGCCGCTTGCATCGCCTTGCCGTTTAACGCTTCGCCAAAATTTTGCGGCTTCGGTATCAATTGTGTATTGCTTTAATTTATAGTATATGCTGTACGAAATTGCCGATTGTACAGTGCCTTCGAAGCGGCTCGAATCGAGCGGCTCGGGGCTGATGGTGTAGTACGACATGAAATGCAGATCGTCGAGAATCATGGATTGTTCGCTGAGATCCTGATAATAATCGTACACAAAGAAGGTGCGGTTGTTGTAAAGTTTCCAACAGTAATAGTAAAATTCGGCTGGTGGTTCGGAGCTGAAAACCAAATAGTTGATTAGTGATCCCCATTGGTAAATGAAGCCGGCATCGGGTTTTTGAGGCAATGCTGGTTTTACATTGAACGAAATGCCTTCAAAATCGCGAACATAAGGCTCGCCCCAGTAATTATAATTTACCTCGCGCATTACTGAATCGCGCAATACAATTTCTTCAATATCGCATTTCTCCTGCATTTTTTGGGGCTCCGACATAAACGTGTTGCCATCTTTGGTTTTTATATACAATAAGTAATTCAGACCGGATTGCGTGGTTATTGAATCGTTGGAACGATAAACGCCGCTTGATATCTCGGTGAAGCCAAAGCTTTCGCCTATTTGCGACCAAATATAAACTTCGGCTCCACGTTCGCCATAATAATACGATCGGTCGCTGAATTCCGATGTGCGGCTCAGTTTTACATCACAATAGCCGGGCTCATCGGTTAAAATTGCTTCAACAACCAGCGAGCGAGGTGTTTGTTCTATTTCGGGCACAAAAAAATCTTCACATCCATAAGCCATTAAAGCCAAGGTTATTATGAATATTATATGTGTGTGTTTAATCTTCATCATTACATCAAATTAAAACCAAAAATTATAGGTAAACGATGGGATTGGAACGCCAATAACCGAAAATTTGTACATGCCATAGGTGTTGTAATTATTTGCATTTGTTGGTTTTTGTTTTTCGTAAAAAACCGAAAAAGCATTGTTCCGTCCGTAAACATTGTAAACCGATAAGGTCCAACTGCTTCTCCATTTTTGGTGTTTAAGCAAGCTGCCTTCGTAGGTTATGGCTACGTCGAGGCGGTGATAATCGGGCAAGCGGTATTTGTTTCGATCGGAAAAGCTGATTACTTCGTAATTGTTTACAAAGTATTTTTTTTCGGGCAAGGTAACCGGCCTGCCGGTGCTGTAAGTAAAATTCGACGAAAAGGTGAATCTGCGCGACAACTTATAATTAAGTACCAAGGTCAAATCGTGCGGTTTATCGTAGTTCGATCGGTACCATTCGCCACGGTTAATTTTTTCTTCGGCAAAATTGCCGTCAATTTTTTTATACGAACGTGAATAGGTGTATGCCAACCAGCCGGTTAGGTCGCCTTTGTTCTTTTTAATGAGCAATTCGGCGCCGTATGCATAACCTATACCGCTAATTAAAACCTGTTCGAGCGCAGGGTTTAGTATCAGTTGGGCACCGTTTTTATAATCTACTTCGTTTTTGATGTTTTTGTAATAAACCTCGAACGATGTTTCGTAAGTGTTTTGTTTGAAATTTCGGAAATACCCAATGGCATATTGGTTGGCCAAAAGTGGCTGCATGTACTCATCGGCAGCTTTCCAATAGTCGGCAGGGGTAATTGATGTACTGTTCGATATTTGCCTTATGTATTGTGCTGTTCGGTTATAGCCTGCTTTTACCGAGCTGGCATTTCTGAATTCGTAACGCAGTGCAACACGTGGCTCGGCTGCATGGTTGAAGGCCGATAGCTGATTGTTTTGAAGCGTTTGTGTGCCTGTTAAGGTTTGGCTGTTGCGCGGTGCATTTTCGGGGTAAAGGTTGATTGTTCGTTCTGCGTTGTGTGCAAAGCCCGAGTAACGCATTCCGGCAATAACGGCCAGTTCGGGGGTGATGGCAAATTCATCTTCGATGTAAACGGCTGCTTCAATAGCTTTTTCGTTAACAAGGTCAAGCGTTTGGGCAATCGATTGGTCGTTGTACGGTGTTGAACGACCCGGTTCGATGTTATAAGCAATAATGCCTGCGCCGGCGTTAAACTTGTGGCGGGCAACACTGTTCGACGAAAAATGATAGGCCAATTGTTGTTGGTTTATTCCGGTAAAAAGGTTGTATTCCATGTTTTGCTGGGTAAAATCAACTACCTGTGCTTTGTAATTGCTCAGGTTGAAACTCAAGGCTCCCGAGTTGTTGTTGTTATAAATATGGTTCCAACGCCCCGATGCCAATAAATTACCATAACTGTATTGTGCGTTACCGAAATACAAAAAGTCGTCGTTGCTGCCGTAGCCGAATAAACTCAGTTTGTTGCGTTTGTTGATATTGTAATCGATTTTGGCATTGAAATCGTAAAAATTAGCCGAGCTGTTTTGCAGATCGTAGTTTTTGATCATTTTGAGCATCCAATCGGAATAAGTTGAGCGTACGCCGGCAATAAAGTTGATTTTTTTTCCAATGGGGCCTTCGGCCGAAAGACGACTGTTCACCAAACCAATACCTCCGTTTACCTTAATTTTGTCGTTTTGCCCTTTTCGCAATTCAACGTTCATTACACTCGAAATGCGGCCACCGTAACGCGCAGGTAACCCCGATTTGAACAAGGTAACATCGCTAACCACAATGGGGTCGAGCATCGAAAAGAAGCCAAAAAGGTGCGAACTGTTATAGATAGGTGCATCGTGAACCAATATGAGGTTTTGGTCGGCATTGCCGCCTCGCACGTTAAAACCCGATGCGTTTTCGCCGGTCGATTGCACACCGGGCAACAAAACCATGCTCTTAATAATGTCGGCTTCGCCCATGAGCACCGATAATTTGTTGATCGATTTCATGCTTAATTTCACCATCCCCATCGATGTTGATCGGAAGTTATCTTCGGGCTTTTCGGCACTAACATTGATTTCGTCTATCGATATCGATTTTTCATATAAATCGATGTTGAAAATACCGCTGCTGTAGATGCTTATGTCGCGTTCTTCGTCTTCGAGGCCCATAAACGAAAAGCGGATGCGGTGTTTTTCGGTGGGTAGCACAATTTCATAAAACCCTTTACCATCGGTCGAAACAGCTTTTGAAAGGTTTTGGCAAATAACCTGAACGCCGGGTATGGGCTCATTTGTTTTTCCATCGTAAACGGTGCCGCTTAAGGTTGCGGTTTTGTATTTTCCTTTATCGATGGGGTTGCCAATAATTACTTCGGAGTTTTCCGATTCGGTTTGGTAGGTAACAAAACCACCCGGCATAATCACAATGTGATTTTGGAAAACAATGTAATGCAGGTTGTGGCTTGTAAGTGTTTGATTGAGAAAGTGATCGAGGGTGAGTGGCCGTTTTATCTCAGGCGTTTCTATTTCCGAAGTCCACTCGTTGTTGTAAATTACATCGATTTGATGTTCGGCTTTGAGTTGCTTTACAAATGCATCAAAGCTTATTGTTTCGTAGGTTTTATCGATAAGAATATTGGTGTAGTCTTGTGAAAATACGAACGAGAAAGCCAATAGCAACAATATAGTTAAAAAAAACTTTTGCACAGTTTTGTTAAGGTTTAATGAATGTTAGATTCGGGCCGTAAACTTAAATAAAAAATAAATAATATTGACGTATTATTTACACAAAGGTTTAATCGGGAAATAAAAAAACCCGGATAGCTCCGGGTTGTACAAAAGTTCCTATTTTTATTTATTTTGTTGAAGTTTGTAATTCAACTTCGAGGGTAAATTCATCGCTGATCATGTTATCGCCTAGGTTGCTGAAAAATTTGCCCGAACCATAGCGCACATTGTACAACGTGCGATCAACATTAATAACTGCACTGAATTTATTGCCTTTTTGTGTGGCCTCAAATTCAACAGGGTGTGTAATACCTTTAATGGTTAACAAACCTTTGGCTATAGCTTTACCGTTATTGAGCTTTGTGCTTTCCGAAAGCAGTAAAGTTGCTTCGGGATGTGTTTCAACCGAGAAGAAATCGTCGGATTTAAGGTGACCAACAAGGCTTTTGTTCATGTCGCCTGTAAGGTCGTCGCAGGTAATCGAGTTCATGTCGATCACAAATTTTCCGCTTTCAATTTGATCGTTTTTTAGCGTGAATGAACCTTCTTTCAGGTCGATTTGACCGTAGTGCGAGCCGGCAACTTTTTTACCTGTCCATTTTAAGTTCGATTCACTGGCTTTTACTTCATATTTTTGTGCTGCAACAGCAAAGGCCACCAGCAAAACAATTACTAAACTTGTTACTTTTTTCATCTTATTATTCATTTAATGGGTTAAACTTCAATGTTAATTAAATAGCTGTTATCTAATGCTTTGATTTTTATTTTTTCGGTTTGCTCAATGCCCAGTCCGTCTCGTTTGTGCAACTCAATTCCTTCGACATCAAGTTTGCCGTTTACCAAAAAAAGGTAGGTGCCAAATGATTCGTTCCTTAGCTGGTAATCAATTTCTTGTCCTTTATCGAGAAAAACCCTCGAAATGGTAGCATGCTGACTAATTTTCAGCGGTCCATCGATGTCGTGAACCAAGGTTTGCCATTGGTTTCTTGCAGCTTCGGTGTCGAATTTTTTCTGATCGTAGGCGGGCTTAATGTTTTTTTCGCGAGTAAAAATCCACAGTTGAATTAAGTTAACTGCCTCGGTTTCGGAAGCATTGAACTCGGAGTGGAATATACCCGAACCTGCACTCATCACCTGAACTTCGTCGGGGCCAATTTCCTGTTTGTGGCCCATCGAATCTTCGTGCATTAAGCGGCCATAAAAGGGTATGGTTATGATTTCCATGTTGTCGTGCGGATGTTTGCCAAAACCGGTACCCGGCGCAATAATATCGTCGTTTAAAACTCTCAGATTCCCAAAATGAACTCGCTCGGGGTTGTAATAATTGGCAAAACTAAAGGTGTGATTTGTGTTGAGCCAACCATGATTGGCGTGCCCCCTTGATGTTGATTTATGTATTGTCGTTTTCATCTCTTACTTTGTGTTTAAAATTATACTGCAAAGATAAAGCGATGATAAACAGTACTCAATGTAAAAATCAGGGCTTGTGATGTAAAAAACGGATAAAAAAGTCTTAAATAGGATTTTTCAAGTTCAAATGTTGCTTTTAAATATTGTTTGCAGCGAAATGAATACCAATGCCGAAGCTCCAATGCCAAAGAAATTTGGGTCGAGACCAAAGGGGAGGCTAGGGTTGAATATTATCAATAACAAGGTGAGTGTTCCGCCAATAATCATTGAATACATGGCTGCTTTTGCCGAAGGTTTTCTGTAAACCAAAAAGCCTACTACCGGAAAAAGCAGTCCCGATACCATAAATGCGTAAGAATATAGCATCAGTTCAAGAACGTTTTGCATTCGGGTAGCCAACAGCATGGCAACAGCTCCAATTATAAAGGTTATAAGTTGTGGATATTTGATATTGATTTTTGATCCTTTGTGTTTAAACGAGCCAATAATGTCGCTGTTAAGGTTGCCCGATGCGGCCATTAAACAACTGTCGGCAGTTGACATGATGGCCGAGAAGTAGGCCGACATCATAATGCCCATTAAACCAACAGGCAATATGTTTCGAAGCAAAAGTGGCAGACCTAGTTCGGCATCGGTTGCTGTTCCGGCTGCGTAACCCAATTGAGTAAACATGCCCTGCTCGTAGGCAACGCGGCCAAACATTCCCAAAACAATTCCCATAAAAGCCATTACAGGCCATTCGAAAAGACCGGCAACAAACCATGCTTTTTGGGCAGTCTTTTTATCCTTACAAGCATAAATGCGTTGGTAGAGGGTCATTCCAACAAACCAAATGGGAACAATTGTAATTAGCCAGTTAATAAATTTTACAAGGCTAATGTTTTTTAGGCTAAAGAATTGATCGGGCAGGGTTTGTGCAATGGCAGGCCATCCGCCAATTTTTACGTAAGCAATTGGTATTCCGATAAAAATTAATCCTATCATTAAAATGGCCCATTGTATGGTGTCGGTGTAAATAACCGCCTTAATGCCGCCAATAACAGTGTAGCCAACTGCAATTAACCCCATAATTAAAACAGCATTGTTAATGCTTACCGAGGGAAAAGTTGCCGAAGCGAGTTTGGCACCGGCCAGTATTTGCGAGCTAGTAAAACCAATGTATCCTATCAGTGAAATAATTCCTGCAACAACAGCTACTTTGTTATTGTAATAAAATTTTAATGCTTCAGGGAAAGTTAAAAACTTGTGTTTGCTTGCAATAGGGTATATTTTAGGAATGAGTATAACAGCACTAAGCCAGGCACCAATAAAGCCGGTAAATAACATCCAACTGCCCGATAAGCCCATTGCAAAGCCCAAACCGCCCAGCCCTATCGAAAAACCACCACCAACATCGGTGGCAACTACCGATAGGCCAATGTGCCCTGCCGACATGTTACGGCCACCAACATAGTAGTCTTCTTTCGATTTGTTGCGTTTGAGAAAGTAGAAGCCCACACCGAGCATAAATACGAAGTAGATAGCGAAAATGGAAAGGTCGATAAAATGAATACCCATGCTTTATTCTTTTTGTAAAAAACATAAAGCGAACAAATTTAACAAGAATAAAACGGGTTTGCAAATTGCACTTATAACTTCTCAACGTACAATTGGGCACTTTCCTGACTAATTACCTTTATGGTTTGGCCTTTGTCGATGAAACCGTCTTCCGATTTGGCATCCCATATTTCGCCGTCGATGTCGACTTTGCCCGATGGGCGCAATACTGTGTGTGCAATGCCTTCTTTTCCAATCATTTCGGACTGATGAATGCTAACGATAGAGTAACCCTCCGAAGTGGTTTGCATGCTGTTGAGTGCCAGGTTGTGCAGCGGTCCGCGACTGGCGGTAAACATTTTACGACTTACCCACAGGGCGAGCAACAAACCTAAAAACAACGATACAGTAACAGTTAAAAGTGCAATAACAATGGCAGTGCCGTCAACTTTGTCGAAATTGAAACGTACGTTATCGAGCAGGCTAAGCGATAAGCCAATAATGGCCATTGTAATGCCTAAAGCACCGGCTACGCCAAAGCCGGGAATTACAAAAATCTCAATTGCAATTAAAATTAAACCAACAATAAAAACAGCAATTTCCCAATTTTCGGCCAACCCTTCGATGTACAAGGGCATAAAATAAGTAATGGCAGCAATTATTGCAATAATAATGGGGAAGCCTATTCCGGGTGTTTGCATTTCGAAATAGATACCACCAATTATGGCCATAATAAGCAAGCCCGAAACAATTGGGTTGATTAAAAAGCCAATAAAACGATCGAGGCCGGTCGGTTTGTATTCTTTAATTTCATAATGCTGAATGTTGGCCATTTCGAGCAGTTCGTCGATGTTGTTTACCATGCCTTCGCAAAAGCCGTATTGAATGGCTTCGCGGGCAGTGAAAGTGAGTATTTTGCCGGTGTCGATAATTCCGGGAATAAACACATCCTCATCGACCATTGCTTCGGCAATTTTGGGGTCGCGAAACCATTTAATGATGGTGTCGGTGCCATTTATGATGGTGTCGGCACCATGGCTTTCGGCAGTGGCACGCATTGTCGATCTGAAATACGATTGGTATTTGTCGGGGGCTTTTTCGCCGGTTTGGTTCACCACGGTTGCAGCACCAATGTTGGCTCCGGGGCGCATAAAAATGCTGTCGCCTGCAATGGCAATTAATGCCCCGGCCGATGCTGCGTT
>JAFGAF010000428.1 GCA_016933815.1 Prolixibacteraceae bacterium | reverse complement strand
GAAGCGATTTCGTAATCTTTTACTTTTGCAGCTATGGCCGGATGAGCCTTTTCGAAATATTTAAGTTTATCGATCGCGTTATTGAGATTGATCATGTTCTTTTGTTCAATAATATCGGCTAATTCTCTTTCACTTATTGTTTTAATTAGTATGTTCAGTTCGTCAATTTTATCTGTTAATGAATACAACGAGTTGGCTGGGCAAACCATTAAACGCACTTTGGTTGCTGCTTTAATGTTGTAAACGGCTGGTTGTTGCTTGTATAACAATGTGGGTTCTGAAACAAAATGCCCCTCTCCTATAAAATACTGAATTTTTTCATCGGTGGTTGAATTGTTGAGCGTTGCTTTTATTACCCCTTTTTCAATGTATGCAATTTCGATATTGGTGCTGCCAGCACAAATGAATGTTTCATTTTCGTTTAAAAGTTTAGGTTCGAATAAATGTGTAATTGATACAATATCAGGCTCTTTTAAAAAAGTGTTTTTATTAAGATAGCTATTTAGGCTAAGCATTGCTTTGTATTTTAGTCCATTACATATGGGTTTTGCTGAGACAAAAATAAGTATTTTTAAAAAAGAACAGTATGCTAGTATCCTAAAGTTGGTTGCATCTATTGTTTATTGACAACATGAACCGCAGCTAAAAAAAATCGTGACAGGGATTTTGCTGCCCTGCCACGATTGGATTCAATAAATAAAGTTATTTTTATTGAGAAGGAAAACTTTTTCAAATATACAATCATTATTCGAAAGCGCGGTTGCCATATGTCAATTTCGTCTGCATCGCGAAAAAAAATACATTAAGCATTTTTTCACAAAAACGGAATTGGTATAGGCCTTATTCTTTGCATTTTCCTATTTCATCGATGTATTTCAAACAGTGGTAACAATGGTCGGCCAATACGCCTTGTTCGGTAAAAATATCGTTGTAAACAATACCTGCTTTGTATTTGTAAGTGCCTTTTTTTATGGCTTTTAGATGTTCTATATTCAGCTTGTCAATGGTTTCGTTTATATTATCGCGATGCTTGCGTTCGTTCTCAATTTGCAAATACATTGTTTTGCTGTTGCTCAATAAACTGAATTTCGAGACTGTTTGATCAATCAGCAAAAAAAGCCGGTTTAATTGTTTCACCATATCGTCGTTCAAGTTTAATTTGCGGGTGCGTGCAAATTGAATGTGTTGGGCAATCATGTAACACGAATCGCTAACACTTTCGATGCGGCTCACCAGTTTAATCATCGAACCTGCCTTTTCGGCTGTGCTTTTGCTAACATCGCTGCGGGTTATCTGGGTTAGGAAAATTGCTATTTCCTCATCCATTCGGTCGGCTATTTCTTCGTATTTAGCAATGCGTTGTATCGTTTTTTCGTATTTTTTTGGGTTATCTTCAAGCAGCAGGTCTTTAACCATTTGATACATTTTAATGGTTCGTTGCATGAATACATCAATTTCTTTGCTGGCTTGTAATGTGCTCAATTCATCAAAATTCATTAAGCCTGTTTGAATATATTTCAACTTGAAAATAGTGTCTTCGTCGTCTTGCGATTTTACAAGGCGTTTCACCAGCTTAGCAATCGAAGGTACAAACCAAATCAAAATGAGTGTGTTGAAAAGATTAAAAATTGTGTGGTAAATGGTTAGAGCCATGGGCATGGCTGCATTGGCTTCTTGAATGGTTTGACCGTTTATGGCATAAGGAAGATGCATGTCGAAGATTGTCATGATCCAAATAACCGTGTGTTCGAAGGGGAAAAAAAGTATCATTGCCAATGTTACACCTATTACATTAAACAGTAAATGAGCCATTGCTGCTTGTTTGGCGGTTGAATTGGCCACCAGCGATGCCAGTATGGCGGTAATGGTTGTTCCTATGTTTTGCCCCAGCACCATGGCAACTGCCATATCGAAACCTATCCAGCCATTGTAACATATTACCAGTGTAAGCGCCATGGTTGCACTCGACGATTGAAGCACCAAGGTTATTAAAGTCCCGGTAACTAAAAAGAACAATATCGACCAATAACCGCTGTTTGAAAAACGGTCTAAAAACGAAAGTATTTCGGGGTTGCTGTTGATATCGGGAACCGAACTGTTTAAATACGAAAGGCCCATGAAAATCATGGCAAAACCTACTACCAGTTCACCAATCGATTTACGTTTTGATACTTTCGAAAATATTAGCGGCAAGCATAAGCCGATAAGTGGTAATGCAAAAGCACTAATATCAACTTTGAACCCAAGTATTGATATTAACCAGGCAGTTACCGTAGTGCCAATGTTGGCGCCCATTATTACGCCAATTGATTGTACCAGCGTTAGTAAGCCTGCGTTTACAAAACTTACAACCATTACCGTAGTAGCCGACGACGATTGAATGATTGCTGTTATTAAGATGCCCGTTAGAACACCTTTTACTCGGTTCGAGGTCATGGCCTCGAGTATGTTGCGCATTTTATCGCCGGCAACTTTTTGCAAAGACTCACTCATCAACTTCATCCCAAACAGGAAAAAAGCCAACGATCCGACGAGCCTAAGCAAATCGAAAAAAGAATAATTCATCGATATATTTTTCTCAACTAATAATGTTGCAAAAATAAAAATATCGACAATAAATCAAGCATTTATATTTTGTTTTATGAACCTTACTACAATGGGTCGCCGTATAATGCGCCTCGGCCGTGGGTGCCAAGGTAAACACGCCCATATTTTTTGGGATCGCCGGTAATGTGTAAAATCAAACCCCATTGATGAGCATCGTCGTTTATTCGGTGCCAACTTTGCGCTTTGTCGTCGGAGCGGAAGAT
>JAFGAF010000427.1 GCA_016933815.1 Prolixibacteraceae bacterium | reverse complement strand
TCCTTTAATTTCAAGTTGCATGTCGCCAAATTGGTCGTCGTAACATTGTATTGGGAAGAATTCGTATTCAACCTCAAACCTTTCGGGTTGTTCATATTCGTAACTTTCGGCTGTAGCTACACAATTATTTTCGTCAATTACGTAAGGCTGTTTTAGGCCTACTGTTTCGCCAACAAATACACTGTCTTCGAGTTCGCTTAATGTAGCACCGTTATCGAGGCTGTAATAGAATTTACCGGTACCGCCCGAGGCATAAATGATTGTGCGGTCGTTGGTATCGCCATGACAAAGTTTTTCGCCTTGCGAAACACTGTCGATAACAACTTTTGCAGGGTTTACAAATTCTTCGGGAGCTGCAAGCGGGTCGGTTTGACAACCGTTGTTATCGGTAGCCACCGGATTGTAAAAAGCAACAGTTCCGGTATTGCCCAAACCACTTATTGTAAACTCGTTTGCCGATATGCGTTCCACTTCGTAATTGATTGAAGGGTTATCGTAATCGCTTAAAGCATAGCCACTGGCAGCAGTAACAGTTCCACCTGTAACCATAAGGCTTAAGGTTCCGTTCATGTTGTTGTTACACAAAATTTCGGTGCGGCCTGTAATTGTCAATGCAATAGGTTCGGGATTACGCACTTGGAATGAACCAGTTTTACTACAACCATTAATGTCCTCAACAATGTAATCGTAGCTGGTAACCGCTCTGTTGTCTTCGCCCAATCCGGTAAAAATACCGTCGGTATTGCTAATAACAGGTGCTGTATTGGTTAAGGTATAGGTAAGCTGGCCTGTTCCGCCCGAGGCCTCAATAATTGCTTGACCATCGTGCAAATTGTGACAGCTAACATCAGTAATAATTGGTGTATTTACAATTAATTCGGCGGCATTGTTTATTGTAACCGTTTGGTCGTATTGTTGTTCGCAATTGCCCTTTGTATTGCGCACCCAAACAGTATAAACACCGGGAGCCAACATTGTGAATTGGTTGCTGTCAGAATATCCCGAGTCGAAGTTGGGATCGCGTGTAATGCGATATTGCAATCCATAAGGAGCACCACCTTGTGCATTAATGGTAATGATGCCTTCGTTTACACCGTAACATTGAATGGGCTCAACGTCAACATTGCTGATCACTATTTCGTTAGGTTCTTCAATACTAATGCTTACTGCTTCGGAGCGGCAAGTTCCGCTATTGTCGGAAACAACAACAGAATAAGTATTTTTCACCAATCCATTAATGGTTAATGTTCCTTGCGTTTCGGCTCCGCCAGTCGAAATGTACGAACGGTAACCTTCGCCACTGCCACCTTCGACATTGATAATGCGTATGCGGCCATTGTTTCCGCCGAAGCAAGAAACCGAATCGACAATGGTTTCGAAAGTAATTGGATCAGGTTCGGTAATGGTAATTGGAACAATGTTCGATTCGCAGCCTAAGTCGTCTTGAACAAGAACATTATAATCACCAATTGAAATACCACCTGAGACAACAACCTGATTTCCGGCAAAACTGGTACTGGCCGAGCCTGTACCCCCCAAACCATAGAAATAATTACCGCTACCGCCACTGGCATTAATGGTAATTGTAGCATCGTCGGCACCATTGCAAGTAACGTTTGTTGAAGTGGCTTGCAACCTGACTTGAGTAGGTCCAGGAACAACAAATTGTTTACCTGCGCTACATCCATCAGCATTTACTGCCGAAGCGGTATAAGTTCCTTGTTTGATCCAAAGCGATGAATTATTGTTAATAATGGTATCGGTGCCTTCGCCACGTACCCTGATGGTTTGATTTGCAGTTGGCCAACCCCCTGTTGTAGAAATGATAACTTCACCCTTTTCGCCATAACATTGTACGGGCGTTTGTATAACAGGTTCAGCAATCATAAACATATCTGCCGGCTGTTCAACCAATACTTCAATGTCATTAATTGCACAGCCTTTGCTGTCGGTAATGCTCATTAAATAAGCTGTAACCGAGGGAGACATGTTTTCGAAAACAATAAGCCCGTTTTCATCGGCAGCTTCGTTACGGCTACCAATAGTTGCAGTATAATTGGGTGAGCCACCGCTAACCGACACTTCTACTTTACCGTCGCGATTTCCGTAACATGTTACCGGAGTAACAACAGGGTCGGTATTTTCTAAAGCTTGCGGAGCATAAACTGTAAAATCGTAATCTTTTGTACAAGTGTTTGCATCGATTATGCGTATTTTATGAGCATAACCATTAAAGTCGGCAGCCAAACCGGTAATATCAACAGTAGCACCTACACCTCCTACCATAGCAATAGGAGTTGCCGTAAAATCATCGAGTTGGTATTGGAATGGATACTGACCTGAGGCCTGTATGTGTATTTCGCCATCGGCATCGGCACAACGAGCCATAATAGAATCAGAAAAGCTTATTAAGCCAATAGGTTGTGATGTTTTTATTTCGAAAAGGCTATCGAGCACTACACAAGCAGCGTTCCCAATTATCCTTAACTTATAAACCGATGGAGTAATATCGGGAAAATTGGCACTGCTTCCTGTTTGTTCTAAAGCGAGCGTTTCGCCTTTAAACAACTGGTAAGTGTATGAGGAAACACCGCCCCCCGAAGCGCTAACCGATATATCGGTAGTTGTGCCCGGGCAAACCAGGTTGTCGTAGGTTAAATCGGAAATGCTTAGCGGGTCGGGGCCATCCACCTCGATGCCCAAAACCTGTACATCACAATCATTCTCATCGCGAATGGTTACATCGTATGAACCTGCACTCAGGTTTGAAACCACCAACGAATCGCTTGCCGAAGCATTGGTACGTGTAACGGGGCCAGCCAAATCGTAATAGTACGATCCGGTACCGCCATTTATTTTTATAGCGAAGGAACCATCGTTACCTTCGGGACAAGTTACATTAGTTTTAGAACCGGGAACCAAGTTGGCCACAACCGGGTTAGGTTGAGTAATCTCAACTTGCAAAAGTTCAGTAGGACAATTATTTGCATCAATTACCCTTACAGAATATGTGTTTGCTGCTAAAGTAATATTTACGGGGTCATTGTATATCGTTCCATCAACTTCATAACGATAAGGTGTTTCACCACCTGAAACTGAAAATTGAATAGTTCCATCAGCTTCTCCATTACAAGAAACACCTATGCCAATTGGTTCAGAATCATAAACTAATGGGTTAGTGGGACCTGCAATATTAAAAGGTTTTGTTACAAAACAATCCAAATTGCTATTATCAACTGCTTTAATGGTATATGAACCATCACTTACATTAGTAAACGTATGACTTGCGCCATAATTGATAAGAGGAGAATTTACATCATTGGCTTCATCTCCGTCGTTACTGATTAAATAAACAATCAAATTTCCACCAATTTTACCGCCTGTGATTTGTACATCAACTTCCACCTTTTCACCATAACAAAGGATTGATCCAATAACATTGTGTGTTATCTCAATTTCTTCGAACTGTAAAATTTCAAAGTTGCGTGTTACAGGAGTACAACCATTTCGACTTACAGTTAATTCATAAGTTCCATAATCGAGATTGGTGTATGTGTTATTTGAAGCTAAGCTATAGGACGTACTTCCTGTCCTGTTGTTTCTCAATGAAACATTATAAGCGTTTATGCCAATATTTTCGGGTAAACCTGTTATTGAAGCACTCCCTAATTCGTTAAAACAGCTAATTTGATTCGGTACAACATTGACAATATTCAAATCTGATGGTTCATCAAATCTTAAAGGAACATCCCCAGTGTAATAACCTTGACAATTATTTGCATCTATAACCCAAACATTATAATTACCTCTGGGCATACCTGTAAATGTACCAATTAAGTTATCATAGTTTTGAATCAAGTCTGTATTTCTGGCATAAAACCGATAACCTCCTGCGTCACTATTAGCTTCAAATTCCATTTCACCAAATTGGCCATTACATTGAATTGGTTCAATTCTTAGTAAATCAACAGTAACTTGGCTTGGTTCATTTATAACATACACTGGAGAAGTCCAAGGTTGACCACCAGAGCCGTCGCTAATATGAACACGATATGAGCCAGCAACTAAACCAGATATTGAAAAAATATCATTATTTGTATTTCCACTTTTCCCGGGAATGAGATTTCCGGATAAATCTCTAAGCTGGTATGAATATGGTGCAACACCTTCAGTAACAACAATATCAAAGGATCCATCACCTTCATCATAACAGGATATATCGTTAGGTGTAATTTGTGCACCTAAGGCCAGCGGTGCCAACAGGGTATTCTCTTCTCCGTATTTGTTTGCATCGGGCTGTGTAGCAGTGTTTGTCCCCATAACAAACCCGCTAAAACACATCAAGGCGCACAATGCAATGCTTAATCGCTTTAAAAGCATATTTATCGTTTAAATAGTTTTGTTCAAATATATAAAAAAACCTTACTTGTTTCCATGTGTAAGGAAAAATATCGCGATAGAGAGCGGCAATAAGTGGCTGATAACCCCATATATACCATCAACAGCATCGAGATAAATATTAAATGCAACAACAAGCAACAACAATAACGAACTATAAACTGTTATATTGTCCTGTTTCTTGAAACCCCCTATGAACAAAAATAAAGCTGCCAAAACGTAAACCAGAGCAAAAATAAACGTTACGTCCCGAAAATCGAAATAAAAGAGCGTAGCATGATAATATGCAATTAAATAAACCACCAGTGCAATGCGTAAAATCCATTTCGAAAAATTCACGCCCGATTTTAATGGCTTCATATAATTAGGTTCATATTAGGTGTTTCGAACAAAAATATTCATTTTTGCGTGCAATGTGCAATTTTATGAATTTTTTTTCAAAAATAATGTATGATTTTCAAATTCTTACTCATCGAACCATCCACTCCGGGCAATGTAGGAGCTGCTGCCAGGGCCATAAAAACCATGGGATTCGACCAACTTTGCTTGGTTAATCCTTGCGAATATTTGAGTGGCGAAGCGCAATGGCTGGCTCACGGATCGATTGATATACTTGAAAAAGCTGAGGTTTACCCCTCGTTCGATGCAGCCATTGAAGGGCTCGATTTTGTTATCGGAACTACAGCCAAACAACGCAGTGTAAAAGAGGATTATTTGCCCCTAAACGGGATAAAAAAAATTTTGGAAAATAAATGCAATTCTATAGAAAAAGTGGGCATAATTTTCGGTCGTGAAGACAGCGGACTGCGAAATGAAGAGCTAAAAAAGTGCGATTTGGTGTCAAGCATCCCCTTAAAAACCACTTACCCGTCGTTAAACCTTGCCCAAAGTGTGATGCTTTATGCCTACGAACTTTCGGGTTTAACAAGCACAAATAAGCCAAATACTTTTAACGAACAAAAAAGTTTGGCCGCATTAAAAACCAAAGTTGAAATACTGCTTCAACATATTGGGATGAAAGAAGAATCGAACATCTACCCCCGCATTTTAGAGCGTTTAATGTTTTTGGGCGATACCGATGTACATTTATTGCACTCGATTTGTAACAAATTGGATGAAAAATATACTATTTATCCAAAAAACAAATAAAAACAGGCATTTTATGAAAACCGAAAGCAACAAAGCAGTTACCTGGTACATTTTACTGGTGTTGGCCATAAGTTTTGCCTTAGCCGGAACGTACAAAATCCTTTTTCCCGAAAACGAAAAAAGTTACTTTATTGTTTTGGGAATAGTTTACATGTTTATGCCCTTATTATCGGCCTTTATTGTCGATAAACTGATAATGAAACGCAAAAACCTCAAGAGCTGGGACATGAATTTCAACCCCAATAAATGGTTTTTGGCTGCATGGCCGGCAGTTGTAGCTTTTGCATTTTTCGCCATGGCGGTAAATACTTTGTGGCCAGGGATATCATTTTCGTCGGAAATGACAGGTTTTTGGGATAAAATGGCCCAACAACTGAGCCCCGAACAACTCGAAATGCAAAAGGCAAAAATGGAGCTGATTCCTATACCTTATTGGCTACTTGCCATTATTCAAGGCTTAATTGCCGGCCTTACCATTAACGCAGTGGCCGGATTTGGAGAAGAGAGCGGATGGCGGGGGTTTATGGTAAAAGAATACCGAAACCTAAAATTTTGAGACGCCGCACTGCGCATTGGTATTGTTTGGGGAATTTGGCATGCTCCCTTAATTTTAATGGGGCACAACTACCCCGAACACAATTTGATTGGTGT
>JAFGAF010000056.1 GCA_016933815.1 Prolixibacteraceae bacterium | reverse complement strand
TAAATTTGCAAAAAAAGATTATGAAGAATCAAATCAACATAGCTTATCCAGAGTCTCTTGCTTTATCATTAAAAATGAATAAACAAGAATTTGAACATGAGATGAAATTCATTTCGATGGTAAAACTTTTTGAGTTGGGCAAAATATCATCAGGACACGCAGCCAAGCTTCTCCAAATAAGCCGCATTGATTTTATTAATTCCTTAAAAAAATACGACGTTTCAATATTTCCAAAAGAACTTGAAGACGAATTAGAATCTGATCTGGAAAATGCCTAAAGTCATATCAAATACAACTCCAATACTGTCACTTTTGAAACTGGATAAATTATTCCTATTGAAAGAATTATATCAGAAAATAATAATCCCAACAGCGGTTTTTGATGAAATTGAAAATGGAAAAGATAAACCATTTTATAAAAACCTAAAGGAATATGACTGGATTCAAATCCAATCAATTAAATATCAGCCAACATTAAAATACATTTTTGATTTGGACGAAGGCGAAGCTGAAGTTCTAATATTGGCTGATGAAGTTCAAGCCGATCTGGTTATTTTGGATGAACTACTTGGTCGGAGATACGCTAAACAACTGGATTTTAAATTAACAGGAACAATTGGCATTCTTTTAAAATCAAAGGAAATGGGTCTTATACCTGAAATAAAGCCTCTGCTCTACGAATTAGTTGATAAAGGAACTTGGCTAAGCCCAACATTGATTTCAAAAGCACTAACAATTGCAAAAGAATATTAATACTTTAGATATATCATGAGTAAAACTCTTAACATTGCCGTTTTAGCCGGCGACGGAATTGGGCCTGAAATAATTGAACAGGCACTGAAAGTAACACAAGCAGTTTGCGACAAATTTGGTCACACGCTGAAGTACAAACACGCCATTACCGGTGCATGTGCCATCGACGAGGTGGGCGACCCCTACCCCGCCGAAACGCACCAGCTTTGCATGGAAAGCGATGCCGTACTTTTTGGTGCCATTGGCCACCCCAAGTTCGACAATGATCCAAGTGCGAAAGTGCGCCCCGAGCAAGGTTTGTTGCGCATGCGCAAGCAATTAGGACTGTACGCCAACCTGCGCCCGGTTGAAACATTTGAATCGTTGCTGCACAAATCACCGCTCCGTTTGGACTTGGTAAAAGGTGCCAACTTCATGTGCATCCGCGAACTCACCGGCGGTATTTACTTTGGCGAAAAAGGCCGAAGCGAAGATGGCAACATGGCTTTCGACAACTGTGTTTACACACGCGAAGAGGTAGAACGCATTTTGAAACTGGGTTTCGAATATGCCATGAAACGCAACAAGAAACTCACCATTGTTGACAAAGCCAACGTATTGGAAACCTCACGCTTATGGCGTCAAATTGGTCAGGAAATGGCACCCAGCTATCCCGAAGTGGAAACCGAGTATATGTTTGTTGACAATGCCGCCATGCGCATCATTCAATGGCCTAAAAGCTTCGACGTAATGGTAACCGAAAACATGTTCGGCGATATCCTTACCGACGAGGCTTCGGTAATTACAGGTTCGTTAGGCTTGTTGCCATCGGCTTCAATCGGCTTGCATACCAGCGTGTTCGAACCCATCCATGGATCGTACCCGCAAGCAGCCGGTAAAGACATTGCTAACCCAATTGCAACGGTACTATCGGCTGCCATGATGTTTGAATATGCATTTGGCATGATGGAAGAAGGCGCACTCATCCGCAAAGCTGTTGCTGCATCGCTCGAAGAGGGCATTGTAACCGAAGATATTGCAGGCGAAGGCAAAGCATACAAAACCAGCGAAGTTGGCACTTGGCTGGCCGAATATGTTGCAAAAAAATAAGAACACAATCGTTCAAAACTTAAAACCCGAGGCAAGCACTTCGGGTTTTTTGTTATGATTTTTAATTATTTATGCAATAATTTAAAATAATTACAATTTTTTAAATTATTATACCTACATTGCAGCCGTAATTTTAAATTTAATACAATGAATAACGGTACAGTAAAATTTTTTAACAATTCAAAAGGTTATGGTTTCATTAAAGACAATGACACCTCAACAGAGTACTTCGTACATTCAAGTGGCTTAATTGACAACATTGATGAAAACGACGAAGTAACATTCGACCTTAAACAAGGTAACAAAGGATTAAATGCAGTAAACGTTAAACTAGCTTAGTTTATCTACGATATTTAAAAATTTTGGAGCTGCTCAATTACGATTGAGCAGCTTTTTTTTATATCTGAACCCATGTGCCCTTTTCGGGTATCTCAACATTAGAAAAATCTTTCGATTCGAGGTATTCTTTATAAGCCACCTGCGCTTCATAATCGCCATGAACGAGAAAAACACCTTTTAACTGGTCTATAATCTGGCAATCGAGGTATTCAGCCATTTCCTTGTAATCGCCATGTCCACTGTACGAATCGATGCGAAAAACTTCGGCATTAACCTGATAAACAAATCCATGGATAGAAACTTCTTTATCGCCCCTTAGAATTTTTGCACCCAAAGTACGTGGAGCACAATAACCTACCGCCAATATTGAATTTTTAGGATTGCTGATATTGTTTGCAAGGTGATGCTTCACCCTACCGGCTTCCATCATCCCCGATGCCGAAATAATTACACAAGGCTCATGCCTGTCGTTCAGTTTTTTCGAATCCTGAACCGAGCGGATGTAATACAACCTGTCGAAACCAAAAGGATCGGGATCGAAATGTAGTTCGTGCTGCATTTCATCGTTAAAGCAATACGGGTGAAGCCTGAATACTTCGGTTGCATTTACAGCCATTGGGCTATCAACAAAAATATCAATCCGAGGCAGTTTCCCTTCATTGAATAGCTGATTGAGTGTATAAACAATTTCTTGTGTTCGGCCTACGCTAAACGATGGGATAATCAGTTTTCCCTTTTTCTCAACACAGGTATGTTTAATCACATTCAACAACTCGATACCTGCTTGTTGCTGATCGCGATGAAGCCTGTTGCCATAAGTAGCTTCGGTTATCAAATAATCGGCTTGCGGAAACGGATCGGGCTCGCGAAGGATAATATTTGTTTTTCGGCCAATGTCGCCGGTATAAGCAACTTTTTTAAGCCCGTCGGTTTCATTAACCTCTAAATTTACAACTCCACTACCAAGCATGTGCCCCGAGTTGGTAAACTTAACCTTAATATTTTCATCGATATAAAATTTTCTGTCGTAAGCCACTCCGATAAAAAGTTGCATGCAATTAACTGCATCCTTGCGGGTATAAATTGGCTCAACCGGTTCGAGTCCTTGTCTGGCGCGTTTTTTATTGAATTCCAAGGTATCAGCTTCGTGAATAGCACCCGAATCGGCCAATAAAATTGAACAAAGATCGAGCGTTGCCTGTGTACAAACTACCGAACCTCTAAAACCTAACTTGTACATATAAGGTATTAAACCTGAATGATCGATATGGGCATGACTCAATAATATATGATCAATTTC
>JAFGAF010000426.1 GCA_016933815.1 Prolixibacteraceae bacterium | reverse complement strand
TTGACCGATAATGGCTATGTAATAGAAGTGAAGTTTCCTTGGTCATATCTAATTGCAAATACAGATGTAACTATTGCCGAAGGTTTGAAATTTGGTATGGATTTTAAAGTAACTGATATTGATGAGCCAACTGAGGGTTGGTGGCCACCACATTTTGAATTTGCATGGAACGGAGCTCAGGATAAAGCACCTGTAAATTTTGGCGAAGTTGAATTGATAGCTTCTTCAGCAAAATCTGCAATAGTATATTCTACGTTCAGTTCTCCTTCAATCGATGGCGATATTGATGCTCTTTGGACTAACGTTGAGGCAAAACCAATGGATGAGCTGGCCAATGCCGGTGATGGCGATGCTACTGTTTCTGCTACATGGCGTGCTTTGTGGGATGCTGAAAACTTTTACATGCTTTTCGAAGTTGAAGACGATGTTGCCATTAATAATGGTGCAGGCAATGCCGTTTGGTATATGCACGATTGCATTGAGTTTTTTACCGATATGCAAGGCCTGAAAAGAGACACAGCTGTTTCAAACAGCGAAGGTGAATACCAGTTGCGTTTCATATACGGTCTTGACGATGAGCCTATTCACGAAAACCCTGAAATGACTACTTATGAGTCCGTTTCAAAATTGACGGATAAGGGGTATGTAATTGAAGTAAAATTTCCCTGGGCTTATTTAATTGCCGATACACAAGCTGAAATAGCCAGTGGATTACAATTTGGTGCCGATTTTAAAGTGACCGATATTGATGCACCAACCGAAGGCTGGTGGCCTCCGCATTTTGAGTATGTATGGAACAATGCCGGTGGTAAGAAACCAGTCAACTTTGGATCAATTACTTTGGCTCAATCGGCCGATGGTGAAAAACCAAGTGCTCCGTCTAATTTAACATCATCACTCGATGTTATTGATTTAACATTAAATTGGACTGCTTCGACCGACAATATAGCTGTAACGGGTTATAATATTAAAAACGGGAGCCAATTGATGACCAGCGTAGCTAATGTTACTACAGCTAAGTTGAAATTGGCACATGGTACTACTTATAATATTTCGGTAACTGCAATTGATGCAGCAGGTAATGAGTCGGCAGCCAGTAACGTAGTGGTTGTCAAAACAGAAGGCTTAACGCCTATGCCGGCAGAAACTCCAATTGCCAAAGCAGCCGGAGCTGTAAGCATCGATGGTAAAGCCGATGAAGCTTCGTGGGGTACTGCTTCGTACCTGATTCCGCGTGTCGATACTTGGGCGCCAAATATTGAGGTGAATGGACATGACGATTTTTCTGCTTCATTTAAAGGGTTGTGGGACGATGAATACGTTTATTTCCTTTTTGATGTAAAAGACGATAATGTGCATCAGGGTATTGGCGATGCCGATAACCTTTGGATACAGGATTGTATCGAAGTAATTATACCTAAAGATGCTACCGAAAATTATAAATACCGCTTTGTGCACGGTCGTGATAACGAGTCGATTCTCAGTGGAGAAGAGCTTGAAGTACCAGCTGGTTTCAAAAATAAGTCAACAAAAACCGCAACCGGATATATTATTGAAGTAGCTATACCTTGGAGCACTATACCCGGAATTGATGCCATTGAGCGCACCTCAACTTTCAATGTAAGCTTCTCAGCTTTGGATATTGACCGTGCAGACGCTTCGCTTTGGACACACATTAGTGGTATTTTGGGATGGCCTTATGCGAATGTTTCGAACGTAATAGCTTTAGGCAATGCCGATGATGTTACCATTGAAACCACTGCTCCAGCTGCACCAACAGGTTTAACTGCTGTTGCCAACGATTATAAGAGCGCCACAATTAACTGGACTGCTTCTGCTGGTGCAACTTTTTACACCATTATTGTTGATGAAAAAATTGTAGCTTCAACAGGGAACACTACATTTACATTAAACGGTCTTGAAGCTGAAACCACTTATAACGTTGAAGTTATTGCCAATAATGCGCAAAAATATTCCGCAGCTTCAAACAAAGTTTCGGTGAAAACCAAAGAAATGCCCAACCCAACCATCCGTAAAGTTGGTATTGCCAAAATCAATGTCGATCCGTCTATTGATTACGAAGTGTGGGACAGCATTGTTGCTGCTGATGTGTTTCATCCCGAAAGAACTTTTGATACTGAGGATTTTTCAGGGAACTGGAAAGCATTGTGGGACGAAAATTTCATTTACTTCCAGGTAAAGGTATATGATGACTTTGTTTATATAGAAAATGCAGATGGTTGGAGAAACGACAACATTGAGTTGCATTTTGACATGAATAACGAATCGGATGGTACTTCGTGCGAAGTTGTTGATGAAAACATGCAAATTGATAACTTCCAATATCGTTTTATTGCTTACGACAAGGTAACACAAACCGGCTCGGGAAATGCCCCTGTTTGGACAGGCGTTGAAGTAAATTATTTCGACTTATTAGAAGATGGAAACAATGTTGGTTACTTGGCCGAAATTGTTATTCCATGGAGCAGTTTAACTACTGAAAAATCGGACGAAATTAAATTTACGCCTCAATTAAACAGCGAATTTGCTTTCGAAATAAAATTAACCGACAAAGATCCCTTTGTGAACGATGCAGGGGTAACTGTTTATGACAATGCTGAAGCCAATGGCGAAATGTGCTGGAACCACCAAGACTATTCTTTCAGCCCGAACCGCAACAACTCACAGTACGGAAAAATATTCCTTTCAACGGGTCAAGTTCCTTTTACCAACTCGGTGAAAAAAATTGCCAATTACACCGATTTGAATGCATATCCAAATCCGGTAAGTGATATCTTATATGTCGAAATTCCATCAACCTCTTTCACCACAATTACCTTGACCGACATTTCGGGTAAAGTAGTGTTAACAAAAGTTGTTGATCAAAACTTATCAGTTGAAACTTTATCGATTTCGGGAATGAAATCGGGCATCTATTTATTAACAGCCACAGGACCTGCCGAAGTTAGCAGGGCAAAAGTTGTTGTGAAATAATATTGAACAAAGAACACACCGGTAGCCACAAGCATGCTTTTGACTGCCGGTGTATATTTTAAACATTTTGCTTTTTATTTTTCCAATGAATTATTAGAATATTATTCATTTATAAAGCACATATCGTTAGCGCGATGAGGATTTCATTTTTTAAATAGCCTAAAACAAATCTTATTCTATGATTAAAATATCAAATTTCATAATCTGCCTTGTTTTGTGTTGTTCAATATCAATTGTACATGCACAGAAAAAAGGGTATGTAGCCATTGCTCCAACAGCTCCAACCATCGATGGTGCAATAGATGATGTATGGAGTAATTCAACAAAAAATTCAATAACAAACGTTGTAAATGGCCCCGATGTAACTCCCAACGATATTTCGGCATTTTGGTATGCCTTATGGGACGAACAAAACATCTACTTTTTGTTTGAAGTGAACGACGATATGCTTAAAAACAACGGAGCCGGAGCTGCTAAATTTTGGGTACACGACTGTGTTGAAATTTTCTTCGATATGCTGAACGAAAAAAGCCAGGTAGAAACCGGCGATAGCGATACCGATGACAAGTACCAATACAGGTTTATTTTTGGCTTGGACGATGAGCCTATTAACGAGAATCCGCCGATGGATGGCGTTGAAAATGTTTCTTATGAAACCGAAAACGGATACAATATTGAAGCTAAAATACCCTGGGCTACATTAATTGGATCACATCCATTTGGCGATGTAATTATTGGACGGAGCATTGGTGTTGAGTTTCAGGTATCCGATCTGGATGACAACCCGGGCGCATGGATGCCGGATAACAACCTGTCTTGGAACAACGAGACCGGTGACCGCTTAAAACTGGCGGCTAATTTCGGCACAATGGTTTTAGTTAACAATAATTTACCCGATGTGACCCCACCGGCTGCAATAAGCGATTTGTCGGCTACAGCACTATCAGCAATTGAAGTTCAACTCAATTGGACATCAACCGGAGACGATGGGATGACAGGCTTGGCAACATCATACGAAATAAGGTACAATACCGAACCAGTTAACGATTCAAACTGGGAAAATTCAGCGCTTGTGCAAGATGTAATTGTACCTGAAATTTCAGGCAGTCAACAATCATTTATTGTTAGCGGATTATCCGGTGGGCTTACTTATTATTTCGCGATTAAAATTGTTGATGAAGCAGGAAACGCTTCTCCTGTTTCCAATGTTGTGGATGCGTACACCGATGAGGCAGATAATATTGCTCCTGCTCCTGTTACCGATTTAGAGATTATCAATGTACGTCCGATTTCAATTGAATTGAACTGGACCGCTTCGGGCGACGATGGTAACGAGGGTACAGCCACTTCTTATGACCTGAGGTACTCTTTGTCGCCAATAAACGATGATAACTGGGAATCTGCTGCAAGGTTTCAGAATACCCCAAAACCATTGTTGGCAGGCTCACAACAATCGGTAATTATTATTGGACTTAGTCCCTTAACCCAATATTATATAGCAATTAAAAGCTTCGATGAGCAGGAAAATATTTCTGGGATATCGAACCTTGTTACAGCAACAACAAGCGAACTGGTAATAACTGCCCGTACATCAATGGATCAGTTTATTGGCGTGAATGCCTTTATCGACGACCCCATTGATAAAATTAAAGTTGCCGGTTATTTACGCGAGTATCACAACTGGAATTGGGACGAAGGTGATATTTGGGATGGGGGAGGAAACCTCAATTATCCCGGATACCCGGATAATCAACTGGCCTTTAATCCAAGTTGGGCCGGTGGAGGGTGGAATTTCGACAAGTTCTACAAAAACCTGACCGATGAAGGTGTTTTTGTTTGTCCAGCCATTCAGGGTTCTGTTAAGTGGTTGAACGATACCAAGGATTTTCCGACTTTCAACATTCCTGTCAGGGAAGGTTTAAGTCGTGACGATCCGGCATCGTACCGCGAACATGCCAATTATATGTTCCAGTTTGCTGCCCGTTACGGATCGACCAAAGTAGATGATAACTTATTGAAGCTGGCCGATAATCAGGAACGACTTACAGGACTTGGTTATATAAGCTACCTCGAAAACGCTAACGAACCCGATCGCTGGTGGAATGGGCTCGATGCTCAATTTTCTGCTGTTAACCTTGCCGCAATGGGCAGTGCCGACCGCGATGGCCACGAAGGAACGATGGGCAATACTTATGGGGTTAAAAATGCCGACCCTGATATGAAATTGGTAATGGGCGGCTTAACACACAAAGGTTTGGAAGATAATTTCAGTTACATTGAAGAAATGAGGCAATGGTGCATCGAAAACCGAACAGATAAACAGTTTGTTTACGATGTTATTAACGTGCACCATTATTGCGGACAAATAAGCCCCGAAGAGGCAAAAATTAAAGAAACCATTCAGCAGTTGGTCGATTATCGCGATCAGTATTTGCCCGATTGCGAAATTTGGCTTACTGAATTTGGCTGGGAAACCAGTATTTACGACACGCCTTTTTCAGCCCTCGAAGTG
>JAFGAF010000425.1 GCA_016933815.1 Prolixibacteraceae bacterium | reverse complement strand
GCCATCGAGACCTGTTACAGCATTGATGTTCACAATAAATGAACGATGAACACGAACAAACTGCGAAGGAGGCAACAGCTCTTCAAAGGCTTTCAACACACACGAATACATGTAATAACCATTTTTTGTATGAACCACAGCATAATTACTGTGCGACGATAAATAGGTTATATCATCGAACCGAACACGGTCGTAATGAGTATCTTTTTTTAAGAATAGGCTATCGTTTACGCTCACAACCGATATTTTTTCGAGCGAAGAAGGCTCATAACTTTGATCGGGGTCGGCTTTAATTTGTTGAGAGTAATTCACTAAAGCCATTTCGATAGCAATTTGCACCTGCCTGTCGTTGAACGGCTTTAACAAATAAGCCGAGGGGTTTGTTTCCTTTGCCCTCTCTACAATTGCCTTGTTGGCCAGTGATGTGAGATAAATAAATGGAAGCTGATACTTGTGGCTGATAATTTTTGACAATTCAATCCCATCCATATTTCCTTCAATGTTAATATCGAGTAAAACCAAATCGACTTTACCCTTGTCGAGAATTTCGATAGCAGCCAAAGCCGAAGGAGCTATTCCGGCCACATTATAGCCATAATCGCCAAGCCTGATGGCAATATCTTCGGCAATCATAAATTCATCCTCAACAACCAAAATTGAAGCACCTGTCATATTATTTCAATTTATTAATGAACAATTTCAAAGTCCAGCAAGTACCGTTTTCAGCCCGATAGCTAATTTCGCCGCTTAACTGTTTCACCAGCGAATTTACTAATTTCAGTCCAAACGATTTACTTTGCATTAAGTCAAAATCGGGCGGCAGTCCTTTACCGTTATCTGCAACAGTAATCAGCACCTCTTCTTCTTTTTCATTATCTATTCTGATTTTCAACTCAGGGGCAGGATTGTCGTTACCACCATATTTTAGCGAATTGGTAATCAATTCATTCATCACTAATCCCAACGGGATTGCTTTGTCAATTTTAAGTATCAATGGTTCAAGTTTTAAATCAAGAGTAAACTCAGGACCAAAATTCAAAACCAGATTTTTGGATAAATCTTCGATATAATTCTGAATATCAATTTTTGTATCCACATCGTCGCGATACAGTTTTTGATGTATAAGCGTTAAGGCCTCAACACGATAACGCCCGGCCATCAATGCCTCGGCAGCCGGATGATCTTTCAACTGGCGTGCATGAAGGTTTAAAAGGCTCGAAACCATTTGCAGGTTATTTTTAACCCTATGATTAAGTTCCTTGAGCAAAAGAGCTTTTTCGACCTCGCGCTGTTCAACCAATTGCTTTTGTTGCGATATGATTAAATGACTGGCTTTTATGTTACGATACGCCTTAAACAACACCGACACCATTACCACAAAAATTACAATGGCCAACAACAGCACAAAAGCCAGATTACGTTGAAGTTTATTTATTTTATTGAGGATTGAAATCTGTTCTTCTTTTTTCGAAAGCTCAAAACGGCTTTGTTGTTGTTCCATCTGCCGAACGGTTTCAACATTTTTAATGCTGTCGTCGTACATTTTGTATTGTTTGAAATACTTTAACGCAAAAGCATATTTTTGTTGGCTTTCGAATATTTTCGACAAATCGAGGCTAAAATCCCTTATTTGTTCTTTTAGTGCAGCAGCTTCGGCTATCAGATAACTTTCCTCAATCTTTTTTTCGCCAAGTATTGAATTGCCCATTGAAATATGAAGCTTACCGAGTTCAGCATTATAAACCGATTTCCGATACGGATCGTTAACCGAATCAAAAAAATGAATAGCAGTATGCAATTCCTTTTGAGCAGAAACATATTCGCCCATTTCCACATGAACTATTCCAATGTTTCCGATTAAAGTATGCAAAGTAAGCTCACTCTGATATGTATTTCCTGTTTTATATGAACTGAGAACACTTATTCCTTCGTTAAAATAAATAATAGCACTATCGGGCTTGTTTACCTTGCGAAAGCTTTCACCAATATTAAGGTAGCAATTGGCAACTTGTTGGGTATCGCCATAAGCCTGAAAAAGCTGTAAGCCTTGTTTAAGGTATTTAAGAGCATTACTGTTATCGCCTTGCCGTTGGAAGGCCGAACCAATTGATGCCAAAGCGTAGCCTTCCTGGTGCACTTCGCCCAATTCACGAAAAATATTGGCCGCATTAATGTAAGCTTCGGTAGCTCTCAGATTATTGCCCAAGCGGGTTTCTTGCATTCCAATATAACCGTATGCATAAGCTTCATGAATTTTATACCCGGTTTTTTGGGCCAACAGCAGTGCTTGTTGTCCATATTTTAATCCTTCAACCGGATTATCTACCACATAATAACAAAGTTGTAATAAGTTGTGGGTTTTAACCCTATCGTCAATATCGTGACGCTCAATTTCTGCTTTAATTGAATCGATAAAACCGGGCGATGAAGCCCATCCCCCGGTTGTTATTAAGAGCATTAATACAAATAAGAATATCTTCATTGGTAAAAAAATTAAAACTATCCCACCGGAGACGGCGGTGGTGGTGGCCAAGTATCTCCAAATGGATCGATGGCTGCAAATTTAACCTCGCCCTCATGTTCAAATTCGAACAATAAGGAATACTTAACTTTACCGCCATCGGTTAAGTTATCGCTTGTTTCTAACTGGAAAACATTTTTATCGGGGCTTTTGCTTTTTACCCTGATTTTACCATCGGCTTGCATTTCGGGAGCATTTTTGAATACCTTTTTCCATTTTTGGTTCGATGGAGAGTTGGTTATCATAACCATATCCAACTCAGGAGCATCGTCCGATTTAGAAAAAGTAAGCGGCCTTCCGTCTGATGATTCCAATTCCCACTGATAAACACTGTTGTTTTCGAAAATCAGAATGTTCTTTTGAGGCCCATAGAACTTTGCATACGGTGAAACAATTTCGCTGAATGAGTCAGCCTGATAGGGTTTCTCCTTGGATCCAAACTTCGGATCGTCTTTGAAAAACTCCATCATTTCGGAGGTGTAAACACGAACCGTTAAAACATAAAACAATGGTTTCATAAGCTTAAATTTTGGGGTGAAAACTATTACAATAAATATTATTGTATTATCGTTTGCTAATTTATTGAGAATTTAGATATAAACGATAAAAAAAATGCTTTTTGATTAAATAATATTTTTTTGAATTAGGCAGCTTATGCTAGAGTTAACGTTTTGAAACAAAGAATTGTCGAAGTAATTCGGCTGCCTCATCAGCCTTCACATTCTTCACCACAATAGTTTTGGGATGCAAAGCCGATGATGCTAATTTTTCAAAGCCCCGTTTTGAATCCGAAGCACCATAAACCAAAGTTCCCAATTGCGACCAAGCTATAGCACCTGCACACATTGCACAAGGCTCAAGTGTAACATACAAGGTGCAATCGGGGAGATATTTTCCACCCAGGTAATTGGCGGCAGCAGTTATCGCCTGCATTTCGGCATGTGCAGTTACATCGTTTAAAGTTTCGGTTAGGTTATGCGCTCTGGCAATAATTTGCCCCTTACATACCACAACACAACCAATGGGTATTTCACCCAAATCGAAAGCACGTTGAGCTTCGTCAAGGGCTTTCTTCATAAAATATTCATGCGAAAATGGCTCAATCATTCTTAAAATCTGATATACTTCAATGCAAAATGCACAAAAGAAATTAAATACATACACTTATACACACATTGTTCTTAAAAAACTTTTCAACAGCCCCTTTATTTCTGAATTTCTTTAACAGCACACACAAAGCCTACAAATTGGAGATTACACGTTATAAGCAAACAAATTAGCTCAATGTAGCATTAATTATTTAATGTTTATAAGTTCAAAATATAATATAAAACAGTTGTTTTTATCATTTCTTTTTTTAGCTTTACACTTATTGATTTGATTAAGCATTTTTTATTAATTTTTTAAAATAAAGAGAAAATGGGTAGAACTAGTGTTGGGAAATTATTTGCACAAACAAACCCGCTAACACTTCTGCTGATTGGTGCAACATTAATCACTTGGGGAATGTTTTTAATATCGTTTGTATTACTGTACAAAGGAGTATTTTAGGGATTTGTTTTAGGAAAAGCACATAAAAGTTTAAAAAGGAAGCTAATATTTATCTGTTATGCTTCCTTTTCTTATTAAAATGACTTCAATACGGTATTAAATTTCTGCATTCTTTATATTTTAGCAACCTGAAATTTTAAATAAAAAAATATGTACAGGACACATACTTGCGGTGAGTTACGAATTGAGAACATTAACCAAACAGTTACATTAAGCGGTTGGGTACAAAGGGTGCGACGCCTTGGTGGAATGACTTTCGTTGACCTGCGCGACAGGTACGGCATAACCCAGCTAGTTGTTGACGAAAAAGCTCCGGAAGCACTCAAAGCAAATATTGAAGAACTTGGGCGTGAATTTGTTGTTCAGGTTATTGGTAAAGTACTTGAGCGCCAAAGCAAAAATGCAAAAATGCCTACCGGTGATATTGAAATCGATATTACTGAAATTAATGTACTTAGCCCTTCGGAAGTACCTCCTTTTACTATTCAAAACGACACCGATGGTGGCGACGAACTCAGAATGAAGTACCGCTACCTCGACCTGCGTCGCGATGCTGTTCGCGAAAACTTGGTTTTAAGGTCGAAAATGGCCATTCTTACCCGCAACTATCTCGATTCGATGAATTTTATCGAAACCGAAACTCCTGTTCTTATTAAATCAACTCCCGAAGGTGCGCGCGATTTTGTGGTACCATCGCGAATGAACCCCGGCGAATTTTATGCACTGCCGCAAAGCCCGCAAATTTTCAAGCAGTTACTTATGGTTGCCGGTTTCGACCGCTACTACCAAATAGTAAAGTGCTTTCGCGACGAAGACCTGAGGGCCGACCGCCAACCCGAGTTTACACAAATCGACTGCGAAATGTCGTTTGTTGAACAAAACGATGTTCTCGAAACTTTTGAAGGTTTGGCACGTCACCTCTTCAAAGAAATTAAAGGCATCGATCCGGGCGAATTCCCGCGCATGTCGTATGCCGAAGCAATGAACAAATATGGTAGCGATAAACCCGATACCCGCTTCGACATGATTTTTAACGACATTACCAACATTGCCAAAGGAAAAGAATTTGCCATTTTCAACAATGCAGAATACATTGTAGCCATTAAAGTTGATGGCGCTTCGGAATACAGCCGCAAACAACTCGATGAACTTACCAAGTTTGTACAAAAGCCTCAAATTGGAGCAAAAGGCTTGGTGTATGTAAAATACAACAACGACGGGAGCATCAAATCGTCGGTTGATAAATTCTACGATAACGATGATTTGACAAGTTGGGCTGAATTCTGCAATGCAAAACCAGGCGACATGCTGCTGATTTTATCGGGAGAACAAACTAAAACGCAATTGCAAATGTGCGAACTAAGGCTCGAAATGGGCCGCCAACTGGGCTTGCGCGACAAAAATAACTTCAAACCACTTTGGGTTGTCGATTTTCCGCTGCTTGAATGGGACGAGGACACCAAGCGTTTTCATGCCATGCACCACCCGTTTACCTCACCAAAACCCGAAGATATTGGCTTGCTCGACAGTCAGCCGGCTAAAGTTAGAGCCAATGCATACGATTTAGTAATTAATGGTGTTGAAATTGGTGGTGGTTCTGTTCGTATTTTCGATAGCCAATTACAATCGAAAATGTTCGATCTGTTGGGCTTCACTCCCGAACAAGCAAAAGCACAATTTGGCTTCCTTATGAATGCATTCAAATACGGTGCACCACCTCACGCAGGTATCGCTTTCGGCTTCGACCGATTGGTCAGCCTTTTTGCAGGACTCGACTCTATTCGCGACGTTATTGCTTTTCCAAAAAACAATGCAGGCCGCGATGTAATGAACGAGTCACCCGCTCCTATTGCACAAGAACAATTAAACGAGCTTAACCTTCAAATTGTTAAACAACAAAAAGAAGCATAGCAAAAGCTTTTACAATAGAAAGAACTGTTGTATCTACTCAGATGCAACAGTTTTTTTGTATTTATATTTGATGCATGTTATTCTATTAAGAACGACTAGTTAAGCGGCTTAAGCATCGCCGAATCTTTCTTTTGTGAAATATCAGGCAGAACATCAGTTGAAATTGGAACCATAGGCTCAACAGGCTCATATACAATTCTTTTCTCAGTTGTTTTTTTCTTCACTACAACTTTTGGTTTTTTTGGCTGATCGATAACAGTCTCCATTACTTTTTCATCATCATCAATATCATTATCCAAGGTATCGCCATAAAAAATACTGTCGCTTGAATCATCATCCAAAATATCGTAAGTATTTAAAACATGGTCGAAAAGTAAAGTATCAGGAACGACCTTGCTGTTGATATTTTTGGGGGAGTGATTAGTTTGCTTTATTTGTGATGCATCAGAAATAACTGACCACACAATAAAAACAGCAATAATAAGCAAAGCAACAATCAACATAACTAGCGCATAAAATGGCACTTTTTTCCTGATTCGTCCATTAACATAGTCAATTGCTTCAATATTCTTGTAAGCCAATTTACGGGGAGTTTTTCGATATGCATCAATTGCTTCGGACAAAAAAGAATCGTTTGCCAGCAAATTGTCAAAATCATTCTTTTGAGCACCATTTAATTGCCCGTCCAAGTATTGATAAATCAGGTTAAAGTATTCGTTCTTTTCGGTTTTGCCTTTCATAAACTATCTTTTTAGTTGCAGCCAAATAATTCTTCGAAGCATTATTTGCTCTCCTCATTTTGCTTAATCTTTTCGCAATATTTCGAAGCTGATTCGAAAATCCAATCGCGCAAATTGCCAATATTGGTCTGTACAGCAGCAATAGTAAGCTGCTCGAACACGGCAATAACGGCTTTTTGAGCAGGCTTATTCTGTTGAAAGCGCATAAAAGCAAGGCCATACACTAAAGGCACATACCTCTCGTAAGCCTCTGACAATAATTCGATACTTCCATATTTTTTAAACTGCCTTAACAACGAAATATCCAATTGCCGTTCAAATTCAATCTGTTTCTGAGAAATTGTCATTATTATGTATGTGAGTTTGCATTAAAAATAAGCTAAATAATTTACAAAAGAAACAATTTCACCAAAGTATTAAAAACGAAACCCCGCCAACTGGCAGGGTTCCAAACAAACTAACATTAAAAAACTTATTTCAGGAACGTGAGGCTCAAATCTTCGTTGTAGCGATTAATTTCATAATCGCTTATATAAAAATCCTGATATTCATTGCGAATTTTAAAAATATGAGGTTTCGGATGAAGTTTTGTTCTATCGGCAAAAGCATCGAGCGTACTGTTTGTAATAAACTTTTCGAAATGCATAAGCACGTTGTATCTGGCGTTAACAATTTTATTGGTTTGTTTTGCAGCACGTCCTACGCCAAAATTATCGTTCAAAAAAGCTATATCAACCCCAATATCGGCCATATTGATTCCTCTTAAATCGCTTAAAGTTGATGCATCGGAATCGCCCGAATGAAAAATCTTAACACCATTCATACTAACCAAATAACCGATATTTTCAACATGGTCGTTTTCAATTTTTTCATGTTTAATATTGCAAGCAAATATTTCATAATCGCCCACTATTAATCTGTCGTAATGGTTTGCCATAGGCGTGGTTTCAATAATTCGCTTTTCTATTTTTGAAAAATCTTCAGTAAAAATTTTCATTTTATTTATTACTTGTTGAGGAGCCAACATTTTTACATGTTTGTTGTGCAACATAAACTGGGTTGCAACATATGGGTCAAATTTATCGGCATGAAAACTTGAAACAAAAACCAGATCGATATTATCGAAAGGGTGCAAGCCATTTTTGATTAATCCGACTGTTTGCTCATCGGGCTC
>JAFGAF010000055.1 GCA_016933815.1 Prolixibacteraceae bacterium | reverse complement strand
TACTGGCACGAAGACAACCTCAGCTATCAAAGTTACTATGGCTTACTAAACGGACGAATTAGCTTTGAATACAAGACGCTTACCTTTTCCGTTTGGGGTAAAAACATGCTGAATTCCGATTACAATTCGTTTTATTTTAAAGCGCTTGGCAGTTCGTATGCTCAAATTGGAAAACCTGCTACTTTTGGGGTAAACCTCAAACTAAATTTTTAAAAATCAGGCATGCTAAAAAAAGAAATCAATAAGTACTACACCTTGCTGAGCCTGTACTTGGCACAGTCGATCCCGATGAGTTTTTTCTCCACCGTGATACCGGTTATTATGCGGCAGGAGCAATATTCGCTCGAATCGATCGGATACTTACAGCTGATGAAATTGCCATGGATTGTTAAATTTCTTTGGGCTCCACTGATCGACAAAACGAGCAATTCCTCGCGTCAATATCGCAAATGGATCATTTCTTCCGAAATTTTTTATGCAATCATCATTATTGCAATTGGATTTCTAAACCTGCAAACCGACTTTATTACCATTGTTGTTTTAATGGTAATTGCCTTTGCGGCATCGGCTACCCAGGACATAGCCTCCGACGCGTTTGCCATATTAATTTTGAAGGAAAAAGAACGAAGCATTGGCAACAGCATGCAATCGGCCGGAAGTTTTATAGGCTCCATGATGGGAACCGGTGTTTTACTTGTTGTATATCATTATTGGGGGTGGAAAATGCTGCTTATTTGCCTCGGAGCGTTTGTGCTGCTTGCCATAATTCCTGTAACGCTATTTAAAAACCATGTAAACCGCGAGCAGGTAAAGTCGCGCAAAAACATTTCACCCTTTGAGTTTGTCTATTTCTTTAAACAAAAAAGAATTGTAGGGCACCTTGTTTTGTTGTTCCTTTTTTATTCGGGCTTAATAGGAATTCTGACCATGATTAAACCTTATTTAGTGGATCTTGGGTACAATATCAAACAAATAGGAATTATTTCGGGCATCTTCGGAACCGCCTGCGGAGTAATAATGACCATGCCTGCCGGTTTTCTCATCCGAAAAAGAAGCGTAACACGTTCAATCTGGATTTTCCCGATAATCAACACATTGGTGGCCATTTACTTTTTTGCACTTACTTACACCAGCCACCAACTTTATCTCATTTATATTGGTGTT
>JAFGAF010000054.1 GCA_016933815.1 Prolixibacteraceae bacterium | reverse complement strand
TGGGATCGGCTGCTATCGACTTATGCTACGTTGCTTGCGGTCGTTTCGAAGCTTTTTGGGAATACGGACTTCACCCATGGGATGTTGCTGCCGGAGCACTCATTATCGAAAGGGCCGGCGGAAAGGTTTGCGACTTTAACGGAAACAACAAATACTTGTTTAACGGCGAGATAATTGCTACAAACTCCAATTATTTCAACAATTTTTACGAAATTGTACACCGACACATGGGTACATAAAATGGAAACAAAGCAAACTACCATATTAAACGAATTACTGACTGCTCTCAACCAAAATAATTTTGATTTGGAAGCATGGAAACTCAAAACAAACATTGTTTTAAGCAAAATTTTTGGCACTGACGATCCGAAATTAAAACTGGTTGAAAACTTGCAGTATAACTTTTCGAGTTGGACATTGCGCGACCACTCGGGAGGAAAACAACACGACCCCGTTAAAACTCAGGCAAAAGAAATAATAGAAGCAGCACTACTCGAAATTGAGCTCAACAGCACTGAAAATTCTGTTTTAAAAGAATTCGAAAAGCAACTTACTGGTTCTCAATTCGCAATCCTAAAATCAATTATGGAACAGAACAACAGGCAAGCACTTAACGATTTTCTGGACGAATTAGATCAAAAAAACAAAAACGAAATATTTATCAACCTTATTCTTAACAGCTAACATGCAATTTAAAAGTTTTGGCTACTACATTTTAAAGCTACTCACCTGGCCCATGCAACTTTTCCCCTTACAATTTCATTATTTAATTTCCGATGCGTTGTA
Organism: Prolixibacteraceae bacterium; assembly: GCA_016933815.1. Taxonomy (GTDB): domain Bacteria; phylum Bacteroidota; class Bacteroidia; order Bacteroidales; family Prolixibacteraceae; genus Roseimarinus. Next base: position 393 of record JAFGAF010000054.1, on the reverse strand, counting down.
TGTTTTAATATACCGCATAGTAAAATACCGCATAAAAGTTGTTCGAACCAATCTCTCCAACTCATTTCCGGGTAAAAGCCAAACCGAAATACAACAAATTGAAAAAAACTTCTACCATGGCTTCAGCGATATGTTTATCGAAACACTTTATTTTACACACATCAACGTAAAGAAACATAACAAACGCCTAATACTGAACAATGTTGAAAACCTCACACATCCAATTGCTCAGGGCCGAAACGTAATTGTTGTTGCCGGCCATTTTGGCAACTGGGAATTTATGCAATTGTTTGCCAAAAAAATTGAAACCAACAAATATTTCATTTACAAGAAATTGAACAACAAAGCATTTGATCGTTTTTACAGCGAATTGCGCTCAAGGGCAGCACAACC
>JAFGAF010000424.1 GCA_016933815.1 Prolixibacteraceae bacterium | reverse complement strand
CAGTTAGGCAAACTACCGCCTCAGGCAGTCGATGTTGAAGAGGCTGTACTCGGTGCCTTAATGCTCGAGCGCGATGCCTTTGTTGGTGTAGCCGACGTATTAACCTCCGACGAGTATTTTTACAAAGAAGAGCACAGGCAAATTTTCAACGTGATACGCGATTTATCGATGGCCGATAAACCTGTCGATTTGCTTATTGTTACACAAGAACTCAAAAACAGGGGTTTGCTCGATCAGGTTGGCGGGCCTTATTACATTACACAGTTAACCAGCAAAGTAGCATCGGCGGCACACATCGAATTTCATGCGCGCATTATTGCTCAAAAATACATACAGCGCGAGTTGATACGCTCGTGTTCCGAAATACAAACCAATGCCTACGACGACACCAAAGATGTTGACGAACTTATTAACGATGCCGAATCGGCCATTTTCAAAATTTCGGAAGGCAACATCAAAAAAGAAACCCAGCAAATAAAACCCATATTAAAAGAAGCTGTTCAACTTATTGAAGAAGCCAGCAAGCGCGACGATGGACTCTCTGGTGTTCCATCGGGTTTTACCAATCTCGACCGTATTACCTCGGGATGGCAAAAAACCGACCTCGTAATTGTTGCTGCCCGCCCTGCCATGGGTAAAACAGCTTTTGTGCTATCGATGACCCGCAACATGGCCGTAACTTACAAAAAACCTGTTGCCATGTTCTCGCTCGAAATGTCATCGATACAGTTAGTTAACCGTATAATAGCCTCCGAATCGGAATTAGGTTCCGACAAAATAAAAAAGGGAAATTTAGTTGGCGACGATTGGGACAAGCTGAACAGTGCCATACAAACTCTCGACGAAGCCCCAATTTTTATCGACGACACACCCGCCCTTTCAATTTTTGAACTAAGGGCAAAGTGCCGCCGCCTAAAAATGCAACACGACATTGGGATTATTTTGGTTGACTACTTGCAGCTGATGACCGCCGGCTCCGATATGCGTGGAAACCGCGAACAGGAAGTAAGTACCATTTCAAGGTCGCTAAAAGCCATTGCAAAAGAGCTCGATGTTCCAATTATTGCCCTGTCGCAGCTAAACCGTTCGGTTGAATCGCGCGAAGGCAAACGCCCACAACTCTCCGACCTGCGCGAATCGGGAGCTATTGAACAGGATGCCGACATGGTTATTTTTATTCACCGCCCCGAATATTACGGAATTACCGAAGACGACGAAGGGAACTCGCTCCGCAACGTTGCCGAAATTATTATTGCAAAACACCGTAACGGTGCCGTTGGCGATGTTCGGTTAACATTTCGCAAAGAACTTGCACGCTTTATGGACATGGACCACTACCCCACCGACTTTGAACAACCTGCGGGCATGACTTTTAGCTCAAAAATGAACGAAGAACCGGCATTTAACGCAATACCTGGCGATTTCGGACTGCCACCCAACAACAATTTTGCCCCCTTTAACGATTCGGGCGATGTTCCTTTCTAAACTTTTTTGACCTTTTATTGTATATATATCGAAACAGGACAAAAACACAAATTATGAATCTGAAAAAATTTGTTACATCAGTTTTAATTGCCCTATCGGTTTTACCGGCCTTCGCATCGTCAATTCTTATTCCAATGGACGAAAGCCAAAAAAATCACCTCAAATCATACGGTATTACATTTTGGACGCTCGAACGCGGTATCGAAGTAAAATGGCTGCTCAATTATCGTGGTGGAAGTTTTATGATGCAATATGTAAAAGATATTGAAGACGAATGCCGCATACGAGGTGTAAGCTACGAGGTAATTGCCGACGGGCAAGCGCTTCAAATAATCAACGAAATATCGAGCCCTTCGCAAAACATGGAAGT
>JAFGAF010000053.1 GCA_016933815.1 Prolixibacteraceae bacterium | reverse complement strand
GCTTTTAATAAAGGCGAAGATATTTACGCTGATTTACAAAAAAGAATTGATGAAGTTTTAGCTAAAGACTACAGTACAGCTGCTATTAATCCCGAAGTAGATTTTATTTTCGAAGGTGATGTTCAGAAGTGGATTCAATTTGGCAACTCATTAAAGCTTAAATTAATGTTGCGTTTGTCCGAAACCTCATCATACGATAATGCAAAAGTTTTAAACTTTGTAAGCTCAGCTGAATTTTTAAAAGTAAGCGCCAGCGTGCCGGGTTCAATTTTTGAAGATAAAGATGCCAAAAGACATCCTATGGCTGAATTTGAAGCTGGAAGTGCAGGTTACTTAACAACGAATGTTATTGCAAGTAAAACTTTACTCGATTATTTATTGGTAAATAACGATCCACGCTTGAACTCAATTTATGTTCCTTCTTCAAGTGGACACAGGGGCGCTTTCCAAGGTGATTTCGATTCTCCAGAAGATTCAGACGGAAACGGAACTCTTGATGAAGATGAAGAATACAGCACAATGGATTTTGCCTATAATATGGATATTCCGTTTATTTCACTTTGGGAAACAGAGTTTCATCAAGCCGAAGTTTATGCAAGGGCTGGTGACCATAATGGCGCTAAAAATCATTTCGAAAATGGTGTAAAAGCTTCGCTTGCTGCTCACGGAATTGCTGCTTCCGAAATCATTGAATCGGGTTATGCTAAATGGGTCGATGGTACCGTTGAACAAGAGATTAAGCAAATTGCTATGCAAAAATGGGTGGCAAATGCAAAATATCAGCATTGGGAATCTTTTATTGAACGCAATCGTACGAAATATCCTGCTGTGAATGATATTAATATCGCTGCTGACCGTAAAGGTGCATGGTCAAACTTCCCGGTTGGTGATTTTACAATTTCAGTTAAAGGACGTACAAAATTGCAAGGTAATTTGCCCGCATCGGCAATTTATCCAAATGCTGTACTTACACGTAATACCAGCTCAACTGTGCCTTCACAAAAAGCTAACGTAGGTGAGAAAATTTGGTGGAACCAAAAAGCAGGTAAATAGTGTTTTTTGGAGTAATTATTAAAAAAGATTAAATTATGAAAAAAATATTATTAATACTCGGTATCGCATGCTTGTCTTTATTCTTTGCAAGTTGCGAGAAAGAAACCGAAGGAATATCGTTTGAAACACACTATGCTGTTTTTGAACTTACAGGCGATAACCCTTTTAGCATACCGCTTGGAACTCAATACTCCGAGCCGGGGGTGAAGGCATTGGCCGGCACCGATGAATTGGAAGTGAATTCTTCGAACAATGTTAACAGCGATCAAATTGGAGTATATACAGTAAGTTATTCTGCAACCAATAAAGACGGATACGATGCTTCTGCTTCAAGAACGGTTGTTGTTTATGACCCTACTGCACCTGATACCGATCTATCTGGAAAATATGTATCAGGGGTTGTACGTACCGAAGCTGATGGTTCCAGTCCTCGCCCTTTCGATGGATTGAGTGTTACTGTAACAATGGTAGGTCCCGGTATATTTTATGTTGACTGTTTACTTGGCGGTTATTATTCTCTAGGGGCTGGCTATGGTAGTACCTATGCTATGACTGGCTATATAATGTTGAACAGTGATAATACGCTTTCGCTTATTTCAAGCTATGTAAGTGGATGGGGTGATGGTCTCGAAGACTTCTTCGATGGAGTTTATGATCCTGCTACCGGTGGCTTAAGCTGGAAGTCACAATATGCTGGTTCCGATATTTTTAGTGTAACTTTAACAAAATAAGATATGAAAAGAAATATAATATATTTGCTTCCTTTGTTCTTCCTATTTGCAGTAAGCAGCTGCATGGAAGATCCCGAAGTATGGAACAGTAAAGTGGTTGATATGTCCGGCGACTGGTATGTTCAATACAATCACGAATCGTATGGCGTTGATCCATTTGGTGTTGGTTTTGCTGAATTATTGACTTACAATACAGCAAGCGATGATGGTACTGAAATGTGGTTAACCGATGTTGTTGGAGGATCAGCAACTTTCTGGGATTATAAAGTGAAAGTGCCTGTAAGTACCGGCGCATTAACTTTTGGCTCAAACGAAGCTTTAGTTAACGCTGTTGAGGGTTACGAGATTGGCGTTAAAATAATGAATGGAAAAATTATCGAAGATGCTGTAACACTTCCTTCGGGTTACGTTACCGATAGTATCTATTTCGAAGTTTGGTTTGAAGATCTTGAAGGTGCTACAGGAATTGCTGACGATAAGTTACTTGTTGGTGGTTACCGTAGAACCGGATTTATTGAGGATGAACCTCATTAATATTTGAGTTTGATATAAACTAAGGGGCTGTTGTTGTACTTCAGCTCCTTTTTTATTATTTAAATGTCTTTTCGAATTTAATTGGTATCTTTTACATTTCACCTCCTTTTTCAATACATCATCCTACCTTTCAATTATAGGCTTTCAATATTTTTGTAGCTTGTTGTTCAATTTAAATCGAGATACAATGAAGTTGTTTGTGCTATTTTTTTCAGCAATGTTGATTGCCACTTTTCTAAGTGCTCAAGATGTTTTGTGGTTCGAGCAGCCTGCCGCGCAATGGGATAATGCCCTGCCTGTTGGCAATGGTCGCTTAGGTGCCATGGTGTTTGGGCAAACTGCCTACGAACGTGTACAATTGAACGAAGAGTCGGTTTGGACAGGCAGCCGAAATCAATTTACCGATAAGGACGATGCTTATAAAGTTTTACCTCAAATTCGACAGCTATTATTCGAAGGTGAATATGCTAAAGCACAAGAGCTTTGTAAAAACGATTTTATGGGCCATAACAACTGGAACATGTACCAAACACTTGGCGATTTGTACATTAAAACCAATCATGGAAATAGTATTTCGGAGTACATTCGTGAGCTCGATTTAAACACTGCAATTGCAACAACTTCGTACACCGTTGATGGCATAAAATATACGCGCGAGTATTTTTCAAGCTTTCCTCAACAAGCTATTTTCATTAAAATTAGTGTCGATAAGCCGGGGGCACTTTCATTGTCGTTAGAACTTAAGCGCGAGAAAGATGCTCAAGTTGAAGCTCAAGGCAACTCAATTTCAATGTTTGGGCAGGTAACTGCCGGTGGTACCGATGTGCAAGGTTTAAATCCGGGTGTTGAATACTATACCCGTTTAAGGGTGTTGTCTTCCGATGGAAATGTTTCAAGTTCGGCAGACAGCCTTGTTGTTACAAATGCAAGCGAAGTATTTGTGCAATTGGTTGCACGAACTAATTATTGGGGCGAAAACCCAAAAATCGCCTGTTCGAAAGATCTTGACCGTTTAACAGGCTTGAGCTTCATTCAGATTAAACAAAATCATATTGCCGATTATCAGCACCTTTACAAACGTGTAGTATTAAACTTGACCGATGACGATAAATCGAATATCCCAACCGATAAACGGCTCGAAGCTGTTATGCAAGGAACCGAAGATTTAGGCTTAATTGAAACTTATTTTAACTTTGGGCGCTATTTACTTATCGGATCATCACGCCCCGGCGATTTAGCTGCTAATCTGCAAGGCATTTGGGCCGATGGCTTAACTCCTCCATGGAGTGCCGATTATCACATCAACATCAATATTCAAATGAATTATTGGCCTGCCGAAGTAACTAATCTTTCGGAATGCCATTTGCCTTTTATTGCATTAATTGACAGTTTGCGAACTCATGGACGCGAAACTGCAAAGAAAATGTACAACAGCCGGGGCTTTTGTGCTCACTTTACTACCGATGCCTGGTACTGGACAACTGCAGTTGGTGAACCCGAATGGGGCATGTGGCCCATGGGAGCGGCTTGGGGTTGTCAACATTTATGGCAGCATTATTTGTTTACTCAGGATATTGATTATTTACGAAAGGTTTATCCAATACTAAAAGAAGCTTCATTGTTTTTTGTCGATTACCTTATCGAAGATCCTAAAACAAACTTTCTGGTAACAGGCCCTTCAAGCTCGCCCGAAAATAAATTCAAAACACCCGACGGAAAGATTTCAAATATAACCATGGGACCCACCATGGACATGATGATTACCCGCGAACTTTTTAGCAATACCATAGCTGCAGCTGAATTGCTGGGAATTGATGATGCGTATCGTAACGATTTATTGGCTTTGCTGCCTCGTTTAAGTCCCCTACAAATTGGTAGCGATGGCCGAATTATGGAGTGGACACAGGAGTTTGAAGAGCCCGAACCCGGTCATCGTCATATTTCGCATTTGTATGCATTGCATCCGGGTTCCGGCATTAGTACTACACTTACACCCGAATTGGCTCGTGCTGCCCGTAAAACAATTGATTATCGATTGGCAAATGGCGGCGGCCATACCGGCTGGAGTCGTGCATGGATGATCAATTTTTTTGCCCGCCTTAACGATGGCGAAAAGGCTTACGAAAATCTGCTCGAACTTTTTCGGCACTCAACTTTACCCAATCTATTCGATGTTCACCCACCTTTTCAGATCGATGGTAATTTTGGTGCAACAGCAGGTATTGCCGAAATGCTGCTGCAAAGCCACGCCAACGAAATCTGTTTGTTGCCTGCTTTGCCTGAACAGTGGGGTAGAGGCAGTGTAAAAGGTCTTAAGGCACGCGGCAATTTTGAAGTCGATATGGAATGGGAAAATGGAAGATTGCTTTCGGCAACAATAAAATCGTTATCGGGCTTGCCGGCTAAAGTACGTTTAGGCAATCAAACTGCAAGTTTCGATATGGCAAAGGGGCAAACCATTCGCTTAAACAATAAACTTATACTTCAGTAGGTTAGTGCTTTACCATTTTTTCGAAACCGATAACATTGCACCACTACGTTTAGCATACATTTGTCCGAGGTCGGTAGCCAGCGAAACACTTAAATCGAAGGGGATTTTCGATTCGGGGATGTTTAGGTTAATTATGGCTGAAAACTGATTTCGTTGCGGTTCAAAAGGAGTGTTGTAAGTGCCCATATTTTTTGAATAGGTAAGTTTTCCGTCCCACATAAGTGATTTATGCAATTTCCCCGAGAAACCAATATGATGCATCAATATGCGGGTATTGGCAATTCCTGAACCTTGTGAGCTGCTTAATACCGGCGAGAAAAGTGGAGATGCCATTGTGTAGCCCTTATAGGTAAATCCACTGCGATAGTAGCCGTGGTTAAAGTAATTGTCGCGACCGCGCATTACGCCAAATTGGTGAATATGACCACTTTGGTGTATGGTGTACATGAGTTCGTAAACAACTCTCTCAATTATTTTGTTATCGTTAAAGTCGATGAAAATACCATAAAGATTATCGCGCCAGTTATCAAATTCCATACCCGAATGGTCTTCGAAAGGATGGCTGATGTAGAGCGAGGCTTTGTATTTTTTTATGGGGAAATCGATTTGCAGGTGATAGCTTCCAAGTTGGTTGCCGGCAACATTTTGTTGGTCGGTTGTAGGAAAATTACTTGTTCCTGCACCTCCGGTTATGTAAGTTATATAATCTTTAAACGACGATGGCAACTCACCGTAAACAGGCGAATTACCTCCCCACATAACAAAGTGGTTCAACCCAAACGAAGCATAAACATTGTTTTTAAATTTTGCCCGGGCGTATAACGATTTGTGATGGAGATGTGTATTGCTAACTACTCGTTCATCGTTTAAAAGACCTTCGTCGAATTCTGCTTTAAAGCTGAACCATTTTTTCCAAAAAAATAAAGGGACAAACTCGTTGGTGCCAAACCTTATGCGGGGGTATGGCCTGTTGTTGTTGCTTCGGTCAATGTTGCCGTTTGTCGACGACAGATTGTTGAAATATACAGGTTCGTGAAATAAACCGGCCTCGAGTTTCCATCCCCATAAATGTGCTTTTGCAAACAACTCATTAAAACTATTCGATAATGTGTTTGAATACAGTGCAACGTAGCTGCCTGCAAGCTCAATATCGATAGGACTTTTAAATATACTGTCGAATTTGTAATAGCCATTAACAAGTACTACTTGATTCTGTTGGTTGTCTGCATCGTACTTGCCTTGTTGGTTGTGAACCAGCCAAAAAGGTAGTTCGGTATTGCTTGATAATAACGATTGATAAGAAAGTTGAATGTTTGGACGATTTTGCCCGAATGAATTGTTTGTCAATGAGAATAATATGAAAAAGAAGGCACTTAGTTTAGCGAAATTTGTAAGAAGACGAATATGCTTGTTAGGCTTTGTAAACCAAGTTAATAAGTTGTTTGGGCAAAAAAAGTTGTTGAAATTCATCGTTTGGTTTTATTTTATGGCTATACAAAATTACCAATTCGAGCAAAGTTGAGAAAAATATAGAAGCTCCCAAAATAACCATTGTTAATTCAAAAACGCTAAGGTACTGTTGAAGTATCAAACTGCCTGCACTAAAAAATGTATTAACGACAAAGACGATCATTGTAGCTTGTAAGTGGTTTAAACCCATAACTAAGAGCCTGTGGTGTATGTGGTTCTTATCGGGGCGGAAGGGTGATTTTTTTGCAACAAATATTCGTAACGAAAAAACCCTTAAAACATCGAATAAAGGGTAAGCTAAAAAACCGATCAAAACAGCAGGTACCGATTTTATAACGTAATCGCCTGTATGAACCGCATTGAACTCGTTAAATTTGGCTGCAAGCACAAAAAGCATGGTGCCGATCAACAATGAGCCGGTATCGCCCATGAAAATTTTGTTCTTGTGGGCAAAAACATTGAAAATAAAAAATGCTAAACAGCTGCCTGCCAACGAAAATGAAATCAGTGCATATTCGGGTAAGCCGATTAAAGCGAACCAAATGCCTAAAATAGTTGATACTTGTACAGCAATCGATGAGGCCAAACCATCGATTCCATCAATAAGGTTAAGGCTATTGATGATTACTATACCTATGAAAAAAGTAAGTAATGTGCTTGGGATAAATCCAAGTTCGTTTAGGCCAAACAAGCCATATACATGAGCAAATTTTAGTTTGGCAAAGAAAATAAGAATAAAAATGCTGAAAACAATTGCTGAAAGTTTTGCATTTGGAGATATGCCAACTAAATCATCCTTTACACCAGCAAAGAAGATAATGACAATACTCGCAAAAATAAATTTTAGATCAAAAAATGGAAATCCGTCGCCACCAAGTGTAATGCCCAAGGTTACTCCAATAAATATGGCAATTCCGCCTAAGGTAGGAACAATCTTTTTAGCAGCTTTTCTTGAATTGGGCTTATCGCATAAATCTTTGGCTTGCGCTACTTTCACTATTTGAGGTATGCTTATGGCTGTAATTGTAAAAGCAATTACTGCAACCAAAATAAAATAGATCAAGTTATCCATAATTTTTCAATGATTTATGTCACAAAGCTATAATTTTAGCAGCAAAAAATGAAGTATTGTTAGTATAAAAGTTTATTGAATATGAGTGAACTTAACTTTAGAGCATGTGAATGGTTGTTTTTATTTAGTGAACGATCATTTTTATTTAGTAAACGAATTTTTATTTTGCATAAAAAAGGCCGGTTTTAAGATCAAAAACCGGCCTTCTTCGATTTCATCGATTATAATTTATTCAATTTTGTATGCTTTAAACGAATGGGCAGGTAACTCAACGCTTGCAGTAAATTTTTCGGGAGCATAAACCCTGCGCCAAAATGTTACAGCTTCGCGATGCGCCAGCTTTGTTTTTTCCTGAGTAAGCAAATCGCTAAGGTTTTCAGCTTTTTCTTTTAATGAAATATTTATTGTAACAGGTTCATCGTTAAAGTTGTGCAACACAAAAGTGTTATTATCGTACAAAAATAGTGAAACCTTCGATGTGCCTTCGATTGAAACATTGTGGGGTTTGCATGCTATTTCACGAATGCTGTTGAGTACCTCAACTGGCAGCTTGTATAAATCGGTGAAGTTTTCGGGGATTACCAGCAGGTAAAGTGT